>JBBQIG010000186.1:0-8501 GCA_038324715.1 Anaerolineae bacterium
TGCAACGGTAGCGCTGCTTCTATCAGATAACACAGTTGTATTGCAAAACAGTTGTATAGCAACGAAATAAACCGTGTAATAATAGGCCCATCGCGGCAAGCGATGGGCCTATTATTACACGGTTCTGTGTTGAGTTGGGATTACCAAGAGGTGCGCTGCTTGTACTGGTAGGCAGGAATGAGCGTTTCTTTGTACCTAATGGTGGCACAGAACTCCATGCAAACGATACACTGTTCTTTTTGTCAGAACCAGAATCGCTCAAGATAGTTGAGGAAATCCTCGGGAGGCCAGAATAAGCTTGCGTATCAAGAGTTGCAAATCTATTCGCCATGTTTCACTGTTGGTTTTACCCCTTTCTGAAGATGCAGTTCTTCTTCTGCGTGTAATCTGTGCAAAGTAGGCCCAAAAATAGACCTTTCGATGTGCTTTTGGTAAACTCAGCACATGATAGATAAGAAATTCCAGGGACAAGTAGCAATTATTAGTGGCGGCGGTCGCGGCATTGGCAAGGCGGTGGCTGAACAGTTGGCCTCTTTGGGTGCAGCCGTGGTGTTAACAGCACGCAGCGAAGCACAGATTGCAGATGTTGCGGCTAGCCTGCGCGAGCAGGGTGCCAAAGCGATTGTAGTTCCCGGAGATGTAGGCGCTCCAGAGCAGATTGATGAGATTATTGGGGCGACACTGAAAGAATTTGGTCGCATTGATATTTTGGTCAACAATGCGGCGGTTATTGGGCCTATTCAAGAAGTTGTTAAGACAGAACTAAACGAGTGGGCCTATAACATTCAGGTGAATCTCGTAGCTCCCTTTTACTTCACACGCAAACTTCTCCCCATCATGCTTGAACAAAAATATGGACGGATTGTTAATGTTAGCAGCGGCGCTGCAATTAATCCGATCGTGGGAGCCAGCGCATATTCTGCATCCAAGGCTGGCTTAGATATGTTCAGCCGCTCGGTTGCATACGAACTTGCTGATAGTGGTGTGACCGTGAACAGTATGCATCCAGGCATGGTGGATACCGAGATGCAGGTTGGCTTACGCAGTGTGGATACCCGTGATAGTCCCTTGGATTTTACGCGCTTTCATAATGCTTACGAAGAAGGCCAATTGCGCTCGCCAGTGGATGTGGCACGCGCGATTACTTGGTTGGCAGGGCCATGGTCGAAAGATCACAATGGCGAAATTTTTAAGATTGCTGATGATGAGTGGATTCGGCAAGTGAACGCCGATTTGGGCGAACGCTAGAATCACCTTTAATAAACTGTTTCATACTTCCTTTACACATCCCGATTAGAATTTATTAGACGCCACTAAACGCACAACTAAACTTGAGGAGACTTTTATCCCATGGCCTACAAACATATTGTCCCACCCGCAAACGGTGAAAAAATTACGCTAAAAGATGGCGTTCTGCATGTGCCTGATAACCCAATTGTTGGTTATATTGAAGGTGATGGCACTGGTGTTGATATTTGGGCAGCCAGCCAGCCCGTCTTGGATGCCGCTGTTGAGAAAGCGTATGGTGGCAAGCGCAAGATTGCGTGGATGGAAGTCTTTGCAGGGGATAAGGCCAATGAGGTTTATGGTGAGGTGAT
Organism: Anaerolineae bacterium; assembly: GCA_038324715.1. Classification (GTDB taxonomy): domain Bacteria; phylum Chloroflexota; class Anaerolineae; order Caldilineales; family Caldilineaceae; genus QEUY01. The sequence goes on from JBBQIG010000186.1 coordinate 1,599, forward strand.
CTGGTTGCCTCAAGAGACGCTTGATGCGATTGACGAATACATTGTCGCCATCAAAGGCCCGCTGACCACACCCATTGGCGGTGGCATTCGCAGCATTAATGTTGCACTGCGACAACGGTTGGATCTCTATGCCTGTTTGCGCCCGGTTCAATATTTCTCTGGTGTGCCAAGCCCTGTGAAGCATCCTGAACAGGTTGATATGGTGATCTTCCGCGAGAATACCGAAGATATTTATGCGGGTATTGAGTGGGAAGCCTATAGCGACGGTGTTAAGAAGGTCATTGAGTTTCTGCAAAAGGAGATGGGGGTCAACAAGATTCGCTTCCCAGATAGCAGTGGTATTGGCATTAAACCCGTTAGCGAAGAAGGTACACGTCGCTTGGTGCGGGCGGCGATTCAATATGCGATTGACAACAACCGCAAGAGCGTGACCCTGGTCCACAAGGGTAACATTATGAAGTTTACCGAGGGCGCGTTCATGCAGTGGGGCTATAAGATTGCTGTGGATGAGTTTGGTGCAGAGCCTTTGGATGGTGGTCCATGGCACAAACTGCCCAACGGCATCATCATCAAAGATGTAATTGCTGATGCCTTCCTACAGCAGATTCTGACCCGTCCTGCGGAATATGATGTGATCGCCACTTGTAACCTCAATGGCGATTATGTAAGCGATGCATTGGCTGCCCAGGTGGGTGGTATTGGCATTGCGCCTGGTGCAAACATTAACTATGAAACAGGCCGCGCTATCTTCGAGGCGACTCATGGTACTGCACCCAAGTATGCTGGACAAGACAAGGTGAACCCCTCATCAGTCATCCTCAGTGGTGAAATGATGCTGCGTCACTTGGGCTGGCATGAAGCGGCTGATTTGATTGTTACCGCGACAGAAAAGACCATTAGTCAGAAGGTTGTTACCTATGACTTTGCACGCTTGATGGAAGGTGCCAAGGAAGTGAAGTGTAGTGAGTTTGGTCAAGCCTTAGTGAAGAATATGTAAGGCCCAAGTGCCTCTCAAAGACGACGCCATACCGATCTTGGTGTGGCGTCGTCTTGTATTGTGCTCCCGTGTGAGTGATTGTTTTTTGAATTTAGATTTGCCCCGATAGAAATTACGGCATCACCTTTGTTGTCTATCCATGATTTACCGTTGTCAAAACAATTATTAAAACAATCATTAAAACAATCATCAAAAGAGTCGTCAAACGGGGCTGACCCACCATCGCCGGGGCAGCGGCCCATTACGGCACTCCCATCGGACATCCGCGGGGGTGTTCATTTTGATTTGGTTGCCCCAGATACAGTTACCTTTGTCTTTCAGGCACCCGGCAAACCCTATGTAAGTTTGGTGGGTGACTTCAATGAGTGGAATGCTCGCACGCATCCGTTGGTGACAGATGGTCAAGGCGTGTGGTTGATTACCATGCCTCATCCAGGAGCAACTCGCTATGGCTATTACGTAGCTATTGATGATCAATCCCACGCATGGGTTGGTGATCCCTATGCCACAGAAATGTGTTGGGAGGAGAACAATCCTTGGGCCTTTTTGCCTGAGCCTGCACCCGCGTTTGCGTGGACAGATGAGGGTTGGCAGACACCCGCCTTGCGCGATGTGGTGATCTATGAACTGTGTGTGCGTGACTTTGCTGGACTCTGGCGCAACAATGAACCAGTCTATGGTGATTTCAATTCGCTCGTAAGCTATGTAGATTACCTGGCGGATATGGGGGTGAACGCTGTAGAATTGATGCCAATCCAAGCGTTTCCAGGTGATTCGAGTTGGGGCTATAACCCCGTCTTTTACTTTGCTCCTGCCCAAGTCTATGGGCGTCCTGATGAGTTTAAAGCATTTGTCAATGCGTGCCATCGTCGCCATATTGCGGTGATTTTGGACGTAGCCTTTAACCACGCTTGGGGTGTGCATCCCTATTATCAGACTTATCCCTCAATGTTCGGCCCCAATGGCGAATGGCTCGCTGACTGGAATCCTTATTTTCATCACACGCCGCAAGCCGTGAATATGTGGGGTGGGGTGGATTGGGATCATTTTTCAGCGGTCACCACGCGTTATTTTCAAGATGTAGTTCGCTACTGGTTGGAAGAGTATCATATTGATGGATTTCGCTTTGATTGGGTTTGTGGTGTGGATTATGATTCGAATGATCCGATGCAACCAGGCTTCAATCCCTATCATGGAATTAGTGCCATTGGATGGGCCGCGCGCCAGGTGAAGCCGGACTGTTTTCTAATTGGCGAATTTTGGCAGTTGGAAGGCACACATCCAGAGAAGACTTCAGCAAAGATGGTGATGGAGACGCCGCTGGACTCAAGTTGGAACGGGTCCTTTCACCATACAATCGATAATGTCCTTAACCAGCGATGGCAGTGGGAGAAGGCCGATATCTTCCGGGCTTTGGGTGGTTTTCGTGATGCGGGTTTTGAAACGGCGACGCAGGTGGTGAACTTTACCTGTAGCCATGATGAAGTGCGCCCAGAGCATGAGATCAAGTTCTATAGTGCTGGCAACATTGTGCGCCCACCGGGGATGAGTGTGGCGGAGATGGCACTCCGTAAAGCCCAAGTCGGGCTGATTGCGCTCTTTGCTGTGCCAGGTGTACCGATGATCTACAGTGGTCAGGAGTTTGGCGAGGACAGCGCGCGCACAATTGACTTTTGTCCTATCAATTGGGAAAAGTTGAAGCGCGTCGCGCATCACCGGCATCACGATTTGGTTTGCCGTCTGATCAAGGCACGTCGAAGTTGTGGCGCGTTGCGCAGCGACAATATCTACTTTAAACCAGATGATTTTGCCACCTATCAGGTTGTGCGATTGCGGCGCTGGGATGAAGAGGGCGGGGTTGCGATGGCGGCGTTGAACTTTAGTGCAAATGAACGTAGGGTGAGTTTTGATCTTTCTGGTGCAAATGTTTGGCGTGATGTGGTGGCGGATCGAGTCTATCACTGCGGTGAAGGTGCGCAGGAGTTTCTGCTTCAGCCTTGGCAGGGGCTACTTTTGGTACCCAGGCGCAGACGTCAATCGCTTGCTTTGTGAAGCAAGTTACGAATGAATTTGGCTATTTATGGTATGATAGGTGCTAGTTCAATCATCTCAATTGCGTCTGAATTGTAGTTCAATTGAGCAGGTTTCTCCGCTGGGCCAAGTAGACTCCATTTGACGTTGGGATTCTCGTAACGCTTGAAGCATAGCTTCGTTTAAATCATCGATTGTAAAATTTTCTGCAAGTAGAATAGTACGAGGAGATTGCGGGATGCAAGCAGTGGCGCTTTATCGCTCTTCGATTGGTAAAAAGGCGCTAATGGCGCTAACTGGTCTAATCTGGATCGGTTATGTTGTGGTTCATATGTATGGAAATTTGAAGGTTTTTACGGGAAGCGTGCACTTTAACGAGTATGCAGAAGGGTTGCGTGTGATTGGGGCACCAATTTTTGGTCCTCTGCATTTGCTGACCATTGCCCGCATTGGGTTAATTGCTGCGATCGTGGTACACGTTTGGGCTGCATATTCTCTTTTTCAGCAGGCACGCGAGGCTCGCCCCGCTAGTTATGCCTCACGACGTGTGGTGCAAGCGAACTATGCTTCTTTAACCATGCGTTATGGCGGGACTGTAATTCTACTCTTTATTCTTTTTCACCTTGCCCACTTGACGTGGGGGATTAGCCCCGTTCACTCGGATTACATCCGGGGCGATGCGTATCACAACCTCATTGCTGGCTTCCGCTCGCTGCCCGTGGTACTCATTTATCTTGTGGCCCTAGTGGCGCTGGGGCTTCACTTATTTCACGGTACCTGGAGTATGTTCCAAACACTGGGCTTGAATGACAGCCAGTGGAACGTTGCATTTCGTGCATTAGCATGGGTGTTGGCAATTGTGGTGCCAGTAGGTTTTGCCGTGGTGCCTATTGCAATTCAGCTTGGTTTCGTCCAGTAATAGTGGAGGTTTGATTTTATGGCAACAACGGTCACTCCCACAGTAAAGACCATGCCGACATTTACCGAGGCGACACTCGATGCACGAGTGCCTTCCGGTCCAATTGAGGAAAAGTGGGACAACGCACGTTTTGAGATGAAACTCGTCAATCCTGCCAATCGTCGCCGCTTCCACGTGATTGTGGTTGGTTCGGGTTTAGCAGGGGCTTCAGCGGCGGCTTCACTCGGAGAGATGGGCTATAACGTCTCCTGTTTTTGCTATCAGGACAGCCCACGTCGAGCACATAGCGTCGCTGCACAGGGTGGTATTAATGCCGCCAAGAATTATCGCAATGATGGTGACAGCATTTATCGCCTGTTTTATGACACGGTGAAGGGTGGCGACTATCGTTCGCGCGAGGCAAATGTCTATCGTTTGGCCCAGATGAGCAATAGCATTATTGACCAATGCGTGGCGCAGGGTGTTCCCTTTGCCCGCGAATATGGTGGCATGTTAGACAATCGTTCCTTTGGTGGCGCGCAGGTATCACGTACCTTCTACGCTCGTGGGCAAACAGGGCAGCAACTGCTGTTGGGTGCCTACCAATCACTCTCGCGTCAAATACATTCTGGCACCGTGAAGATGTATGACCGGCACGAGATGCTGGATCTGGTGGTGGCAGACGGGAAAGCGCGTGGCATTATCGTGCGTGATATGCGCACAGGTGAGATTGAGCCTTTTGTGGGCGATGCGGTACTCCTGTGTTCTGGGGGATATAGCAATGCCTATTATCTCTCCACAAACGCCAAGGGCTGCAATGTGACGGCGATATGGCGCGCTTATAAACGGGGTGCATTCTTTGCCAACCCATGCTTCACACAAATCCATCCGACCTGTATTCCACCGGCAGGCGAGCATCAGTCCAAACTGACGTTAATGAGTGAGTCATTGCGGAATGATGGACGCATCTGGGTGCCACGACGTCCTGATGACAACCGCAATCCGAATGATATTCCAGAGGCTGACCGCTGGTACTATTTGGAAGAGCGCTATCCCAGCTTTGGCAATTTGGTGCCGCGCGACATTGCGTCACGCGCCGCCAAGAAAGTAGTGGACGAAGGTCATGGCGTTGGTGAATTGAAGAATGGGGTTTACCTGGACTTTGAGCAAGCCATTGGGCGCTTGGGTGAAAGGGTAATCCGCGAACGCTATGGCAATCTCTTCGATATGTATGACAATATTACTGGCGAAAATCCTTACAAGGTTCCTATGCGTATTTACCCCGCGCTGCACTATACAATGGGTGGCTTGTGGGTAGATTATAATTTGCAGAGTACTGTGCCAGGGCTGTTTGTGCTGGGTGAGGCGAACTTCTCTGATCATGGTGCAAACCGCTTGGGTGCCAGCGCATTGATGCAAGGGTTGGCAGATGGGTATTTTGTAATTCCCAACACCCTAAGCGATTATCTGGCAACGACTAAGTTGGATAAGGTTGAAATTGGTCACGATGCAGTGAAGGAAGCACAAAGCAGCACAGATGCAAGGGTGCAGAAGTTGATGTCGATCAACGGCAAGCGCTCTGTAACTTCGTTCCATCGTAAGTTGGGCAACATCATGTGGCAGTATTGTGGCATGGAACGGAGCGCTGAAGGGCTTAATAAGGCACTCGAATTGATTCCTGCTCTACGTGAAGAGTTCTGGCAGGATCTCCGTATCCTGGGAGATTCTAATGACCTTAATCAGTCGCTAGAATTAGCAGGCCGCGTGGCGGACTTCTTGGAACAGGGTGAGTTGATTTGCCGAGATGCGCTACACCGAGAGGAATCGTGTGGAGGGCATTTCCGTGCTGAGTATCAGACGCCCGAAGGTGAAGCCTTACGCAATGATGAAGACTTTGCCTATGTTGCCGCTTGGGAGTATGTCGGTGATGAGAGAGCACCAATGCTTAACAAGGAACAACTCACCTTTGAGCATGTCCATCTGTCGCAGCGCAGTTACAAGTAGGCGGATAGGGAGAGAAGAAAAGGTATTATGAACTTTAAGCTACGAGTCTGGCGACAAAAGAGTGTTGAGAGCCAGGGTAAATTCGTTGATTATACGCTAAACGACGTAAGCGCAGATTCTTCATTTCTAGAAATGTTGGATGTGCTAAACGAGAATCTGATCGCAGAGGGTGAAGAACCAATTGCCTTTGACCAGGATTGCCGCGAAGGCATTTGTGGTAGCTGTGGCCTGATGATCAATGGTATTGCACATGGGCCAAAGGCTGCAGTGGCAACTTGTCAGTTGCACATGCGTGTCTTCAAGGACGGCGATACATTGTTGATTGAGCCGTGGCGCGCGAAGGCATTTCCAGTAGTAAAGGATTTGGTTGTGGATCGCGGCGCATTTGACCGCATTGTCCAGGCGGGAGGCTATGTTAGCGTCTCGACAGGCAGTGCACCGGATGCGAATTCCATTCCGATCTCGAAGAAGGTGGCTGATAAGGCGATGGACGCTGCTCAGTGTATTGCCTGTGGTGCATGCGTTGCTGCCTGTCCAAACTCTTCCGCCATGCTTTTTACTGCTGCACAAGTCGCACACTTGAATTTGCTGCCGCAGGGTAAGGCTGAACACTTCGATCGTTCTGTGTTGATGGTCGAGCAGATGGATGCGGAAGGTTTTGGCGGCTGTACCAATATCGGTGAATGTACGGCGGTCTGTCCCAAGGAGATCAGCCAGGACTTTATTACCATGTTGAATCGAGATTTGCTTCGTGGTGCACTTTCGGGTGCAGGCGTTCGATAGTCAAAGTTTCTGTAGATTTAGTTTTTATCGACATAGATTAAAGATAAAAAAGGCTCTCGGTATCGCGCCGAGAGCCTTTTTTCTATTGTGCAGATAGGGTGTAGAAGCCGTGTTAGGATTTTCGTTGGCGACGTTCTGTAATGGAACGATTTAGCATCTCCTGCGAAGCGCGTACCCCCGTTGGAGAGGC
>JBBQIG010000187.1:0-8424 GCA_038324715.1 Anaerolineae bacterium
CCGAAAGCGCCACGAGCGCCGCAGCCCCTGCCGATACGGCTGTCAATACAACTGTGGTGAGTACCCCCAGCCCGGTTGCATCCAGCCCAGTTCTCACGCCCACAGCCGCCGCTGAGGCGAGACCAGCAGAGGCACCACCCACCTTCACACCGCTGGAAGCAGAAGCGGAGGGCAACTGTGAAATTGAGTCCAGCCTCGACCTGGTGGGCTATCCAAATCTGGAAGAAACGATGGGTTGTGCCACCGAAGAAGCGATCTTTGACCCCATTGCCATTAACGAATTTGGGGATGCCCAACCGACAGACCGCTTTATGCTCTGGTTTAGCCATGAGAACATGATCTACGTCCTTTTGCCCGATGGCACCTACCAGACCCACGAAGATACCTGGAACGAAGCGACAGATCCAACCTATCCCTGTAATCCACTGGATGGAGAAGAAGATTCGCCACCTTTGCCCCGACGCGGCTTTGGTAAGCTTTGGTGCAGCGATCCCGAACTCCAGGAAGTTTTGGGCACTGTCCCCCGCGAAGAACGACTCTGCCAATATTCAGTCATTCAAAGCTTCCAAAATGGCCGGTTGCTTGCCTGCTTCGAGGATGCCACTATCCGCTACTTCCGCATTCTCGATGATGGCACGTGGGATCTAAAATTCTAGGTGGATGGACAATTCGCGACAGACAACATACCTTCCTTGGAGCGGCCCAGGGGGCTCCCCGCACCAAGGAAGGTTTATCCCAGTAGCATGCTCTTTACCCGAGGTTAGGAACATTTTTTATGCGCGTAATTGCCGGTAGTGCAAGAGGTCATAAACTTCAGTCTGTGCCAGGGGATAGCACCCGGCCCATTACCGACCGCGCCAAAGAAGCACTCTTTAGCATCCTGGGCGATTGGATTCGCGAGACGCGTGTGCTGGATCTCTTCGGTGGTACAGGGGCTGTGGGCATTGAAGCCCTTAGCCGCGGGGCATCCTTTGCCCACTTCATTGATCGCAACCGCAAGGCTACCCAGACTATTGAAGCCAACTTGGTCCATTGCAAACTCGCTCGTCAAGCCCAAGTTGCGGTCGGTGACAGCTTTGCCTTCTTGGAAAGCCATCGGGGCGAAGCCTTTGACCTAATCTACATTGCGCCTCCCCAATATCAAGGCATGTGGCATAAGGCACTCAAGCTGGTGGATCAACGGCGTAGCTTACTTGCCCCCTTTGGCGCAGTCATCGTGCAGATTCACCCGCGCGAAGATGAACCCGTTGAGCTTACCTTCCTCGAAGAATATGACCGCCGCCAATATGGCTCGGTCATGCTGATCTTCTATGCTGCCAGCGAAGATCTCGCTGTAACGGAGGAAGAGGAGGAGGAAGATGAGGAGTTTGATGATTTAGACGGGTTAGACGAGGAGGAAAAAGGACTGTAGAGTTGCAGTTTAGGGATCAACAAGTTTCCGCACTTTTCCACAGACAGTTGTGCTATACTGTCACCCAATACAGTACCAGTCACTAAGTACGCTTGTGCATCTTCGGCGACTTCTGGCACAGAGCCAAAGTCCAGGCTTCCTCATCTGTCGATTTCGACCATGACCCGCTCATGACGGAAGAGATACAAAGGAACACAGGCGATGTCTACCCTCCACATCAACCTGCTGGGTGCTCTACACCTAACGTATAATGACCACTTGCTGACGACCGTTAACACGGCGCGTCAGCAAGCATTGCTGGCCTACCTGGTCTTGCATCGCCATGCGCCCCAGTTGCGCCACCATTTAGCTTTTCTCTTCTGGCCCGATACCCACGAAGCACAAGCGTTGACGAACCTCCGCAATCTGCTGCACAAACTGCGCTATGCCTTGCCCGAACCAGATCGTTTCCTCCTTGTAAACACGCAAACAGTGCAGTGGCGACCAGACGCCCCATTTACCCTAGATGTCGCAACGTTTGAGACAGCCTTGACGCAAGCAAAAACTTGCGCCGAACTCGAAGCCGCTGTGAAGCTCTATCGAGGAGCGCTTTTGCCTAGTTGCTACGATGAGTGGATTCTTCCCGAACGTCAGCACCAGCAACAAAGCATGACTGATGCACTCCACCGGCTAGTCAGCCTGTTAGAAATCGAACGTAACTATCGTACCGCCCTTGAATATGCCCAACGATTGCTGCAATTCGATCCGCTTGATGAAACGATCTATTGTCTTCTGATGCGTCTGCATGCAGCCAACGGGGATCGCAGTGGTGCGTTGCACATCTACCAACGTTGCGTGGAAATATTGCAGGAGGAATTTTCCGCTGCTCCCTCTGCCACAACCCAAGAACTCTATCAGCGCCTGCTGACGGCTGAGACAGTGCTGCCTTCACATACGGGAAAGAGCTTCAACCGAGCGGTTGCGCAAGATCAACGGCCCCTGGTTGGACGCACAGGCGAGTGGAAAACAATGATGGACACCTGGTATAGAGCAAGCAGTGGCAAACCACACTGTCTGTTCCTGACAGGCGAAGCAGGGATCGGCAAAACGCGTCTAGCAGAAGAATTGCTTGCCTGGGTAAAGCACCAGGGCTTCCCTACTGCTACAGCGCACTGTTATGCTGCCGAAGGGGCACTCACCTATACACCCGTGATTGCCTGGTTACGGTCACCCGACATTTACAAAAGATTAAGCTCACTCGATTTTCTATGGCAAAGTGAGTTGGCGCGCCTGTTACCTGAATTAATGATCGAGCAACCCGATCTGCCACAGCCGGCACCTATCACGCAAGGCTGGCAACATCAACGGTTTTTCGAGGCATTGGCGCGGGCGGTGCTGGTGCAAAACAGACCGTTGCTCATGTTCATTGATGATTTGCAATGGGCAGACCGTGAGACGCTCGAATGGTTGCACTATCTACTGCGCTTTGAGCCAGAAGCGAAGCTGTTGCTCCTGGCTACAGTGCGTAGTGATGAGATTGGGGCAGATCATCCGTTACAAGAATTGCTGACCTCTTTGCAGAGGGAGAGTTTGCAGAGGGAGAGTTTGCAGAGAGAGAGTTTGCAGAGGGAGAGTTTGCAGAGAGAGAGCCTACACAGAGAGAGCCTTTTGACTGAAGTATCGCCTGGGCCGCTCAATGCCGAAGAGACAGCCTCGTTAGCCATGCATATCGCGGGCCATGCGCTCTCACCCGCACAAGCAGCCCACTTATACCAAACAACCGAAGGCAACCCGTTGTTTGTGGTTGAGACCATGCAAACTGAGGGACAGAAGATCGAGAGCGGTGAGCAGGTCGCCATTCTGCTGCATGCCCTTTCACCCAAAGTTCACACAGTGATTCAGGCACGCCTGGCGCAACTTTCTGCGCCGGCGCGCGAGCTTGCCAGCGTGGCGGCGGCGATTGGTCGCGCTTTTTCCTATTCTGTGTTAGCCCAGGCCACTGATCAGCCGGAAGATAGATTGGTCAACAGTCTGGATGAATTGTGCCAACACCGCATTGTGCGTGAACAGGGGACGGATGGCTACGACTTCACCCATGACAAATTGCGCGAAGTTGCCTATAACAGTTTGAGCGCAGCGCGGCGGCGATTGTTACACCGGCGTATTGCACAGGTGCTTGTGACAATTCATCAGCCGGTGTTGGATGCAGTCAGTGGGCAAGTGGCGACGCACTATGAGTTAGCAGGACTGACCGAAGAAGCGATTCCTCATTATCAACGTGCGGCGGAAATTGCCCAACGGATTTATGCCAACGCGGAAGCGATCCGCAACTATAGGCACGCGCTGGCACTGCTGGAAGGATTGGCGGGAAAGAGGCAGCAATTGGTTCCTGTTCTCTATGAACAGTTGGCAGAAGTCCTTCTTCTGACCAGCCAGTTCGATGAGAGCAGGATCGCCTATCAGCGCGCAATGTTGCACATACCCCCCACGGAGAGCATCATGCAGGCCCGTTTCTATAGAAAAATCGGCAATACCTGGCGCGAACAATATCAGTATCAGGAAGCACAGCGCAGTTATGCCGAAGCCGAACGGGTGCTGGGTGTGGCTCCCGTCACGGATGCAACAGGCAAGGCAGAGAGCGAATCCACACAGCAATGGGAGCAAGACTGGTGGCAGGAATGGATTCAGGTGTTGCTCGAAGTTGATTATGTGCATTACTGGCTGGGTCAAGTGCAGGCAAGCAATGACCTGCATCTGAAGTTAAAACCAGCCGTTGATCGCTATGGTGCCCCACATCAGCAGGCCAAATTTCTACAACAAAGCATTATGATTGAATTCAGAAGAAGGCGTGGCGTCGCAACCCCTGAAATGGTCGTTGCCACCAAAAAGGTACTCAACTTGTTACAAGCCACTGAGGCCGACACTCTTCTTCCAGCGGCTCACTTCCAGGTGGGGTTCGTGCTTTTATGGTCTGGCAAGCCCCAGGATGCGCTGGAACCCTTGCAGACAGCACTCGCCAATGCCGAACAAACAGGCGATCTCTCCCTGCAAGCGCGTTGTCTCACCTATCTAGCCGTTGCGCAAAGACAATGTCAGCGAGTTGAGGAAGCAGAACAAGCAGCCACACAAAGTTTGGCAATGGCAATGATTGCATACATGCCAGAGTACATCGGCACGGCGCAGGCAAATCTATCATGGGTAGCCTGGAGGTCAGACAAGTTCGAGCAGGCTCGACAGCATGGTCACGCGGCGCTCGAAGCATGGCGGCAATTACCCCATGGGCATGGCAGTACCCTTTATCAATGGACTGCGCTCTTTCCCCTAATTGCCCTTGCACTTGATGCAGGGGCAATGGCAATCACCATTGACTATATTCGTTTCTTACTCGATCCTGCACAACAGCGTCTACCCGATGCTTTGGCAGCCCTCTTTGAACAAGCCCTCTTTGCTTGGGAAAACAATTTTCCTGAACGTGTGCCTCCGCTTCTCCAACAGGCAATTGCACTGGCGCAACAGTTACATTACCTCTGAGCCGTTGGGTCAGCGCATCCCCTCCAGATCTTCCACCATACGCAGACGATACAAGTAAGAATAAATAGGATCGTGCGAAGGTTCGCACAGCCTTTCATGCAACCAACACGTTTCTGAAGAATGAGCGCGGATGAAACGCGCCATGAAACGGGTCAGAAACGCCCCTTTGCTATGCTGTTGACATGACAGTCAATGACATCCTAAACAGCACAAAGGTGGAAGACAATGGCAAAAGACAATATGGACAACCAAACACCAATACGCATCGGAATTGTCGGTTGTGGATATCAAGGCGGCGTCATGGCACAAACCATCTGCAGAACGAAGTCATTCCAGGTGACGGCTTGCGCAGACCCTGACCAGACGGCTGCCGAGCAAGTAGCCAGTTTAGCCAGCAATGTTGCTGTCTATGACTCCACCGAAGCCTTGCTTCGGGAAGCAACGGTGGATGCCGTCATCATTGCAACTTCGCATGATCACTTGTACGAATCCGCACTAGCAGCCTTGCGCGCAGGCAAGCATGTGTTAGCCGAAAAGCCAATTGGAATGGACGAGAAAGAGGCGGCGCAACTGGAGGCAGCCGTATTGGAGAGCGGCGTATGCTTTATGGCGGGCTATTCGTTTCGCTATATAGCAGCGTTGCAAAAGGTGCATGAACTGTTGCAGGCGGACGCTGTGGGCGAGATTGTCACCATCTCCGGGGCTATTGGTGTCGGCCCTATGACGTCTGGATGGCGTGCTAACCCAGAGACAGGGGGTGGACCGTTGCTCTATGTTGGCTCGCACCTGGTGGATCTAATGCTCTGGTATTTACAGGACGATCCAGTTGCGGTGGTTGCCGATGTCCGCTATCGCGCCGACACACGTGCCGATGAAACTGCTGCCTTTCAAATTCAATTTGCGCGCGGAGCCGTTGCACAGGGCATGGTGACACAGACTGCCTCTGGATTGTTCAACAACCTGGATATTTACGGTCGCCAGGGACGGATCAGCTTGCGTGGTGCGGGTTTTGGCTACACCATCAACGTCGTCAGTCATACCCTGTCAGCCTCTACGCAACCTACTACAATCGATATCCCTCATCAGATTGACGATCTTAGGATTCTGATGCATTTGCCGCAACTGGCGGAATTTGCGCAAGCGATCCAAGAGTGTCGCCAACCCGCTATCACTGTGACGGATGGACGACGTGTATTGAAAGTATTAGACGCTATCATCAAATCCGATCGCATCGGGGAACCTGTCCGGCTTGGATAGGAGATATGTCACCTTTCACGTGTACTTACGGTTCAAATCTAGATGGTTCAATGAAGGAGAAAGAAATGTCCACAACAGAAAATAGAACATTTGTCCAACAATACTTAAGTGCAATTAGTGGCAAAGAGAAACCACCGGCGCTGATCAACCGATATATTGCCGATGCTGACGAAGACCTAAAGCAACATATTGCCTACGCCGAAGCCGCCTTCCCCTGCTATGAGTTGACCACTGAGGATCTCATTGCCGAGGGAGATAAAGTGGTCTTACGTTTCAACCTGCGTGCCACCCATCAGGGCGAATTCATGGGTGTTCCGGCAACTGGAAGAGAGATCGATGTGCCGGGCATCATCATCTATCGCATCGCCGACGGTAAAATTGTGGAACATTGGATGCATCTTGACTCAGTGCGCATGATGCAGCAACTTGGGGTGCAACCCTAGTGACGGCTGGTTGAGGAGGTGATGGAAGTCGGCATTAGCCATATGTGTCGTCATCAACTAGTACATCCCGTCAATGTATACTTCTGCATAAGCCCGGCTTCTAATCAAGGTGCACGGTAGCCTCAATAAGTCACTTGCAGTAAAAGGAGAAGTTACGCTACACTCATTCACTTGGCGTCTAGAAGCCTAGAAGTAGCTTGTACTGGTGCTACATTCCGAACAAGAGGGGGCTACCGTGTCTGATCGCATCAGAGTGGGTCTGGTTGGGACAAGCGGGTATCCAGAGTTCATTTATTTGCCGGTGCTGACCAAGCATGAAAACGTGGAATTCGTTGCCATCTGTGGGCGCAACCGCACTCGTGCGGATGAAGTAGCAACCAAATGGGGGATCCCTAAGGTTTATACAGATTATCGAGAGATGTTCGGGCAGCCAAACCTGGATGCGGTTATTATTGCATCACCGGACGATCTTCACTATCCGATGACAATGGAAGCGATTCACGCAGGCTTGCACGTTCTGTGCGAGAAGCCAATGGCGCTTAACGCCCAACATGCGCAAGAGATGCTAGAAGCCGCTGAACGGGCGGCAATCAAGCACATGATTATGTTTTCTTGGCGTTTTCTTCCTCACTATCGATTTATTCAGCGACAGATTGCCAATGGGTATGTAGGGCGTGCTTATCACCTACATCTTCGCTTTTTAAACAAGGCAAGTCGAAACCGTGACTATAGCTGGATTTATGATCCTAAACGTTCGATAGGGGCATTGGGTGCTATGGGTTCTCACATGATTGACATGGCGCGATTTTTTATGGGCGATATCACGCGTGTGAGTGCTCAACTAGGCACCCATACCCACCGCATTGGGCAAGATGGGCAGCCGTTTGAAGGGGCAAATGATGCTGCGCTGCTGGCTGTCGAATATGCAAATGGCACTCAGGGCATGATCCATGTTAGCCGCGTGGCGCATACTGCAAACCGTATGCTTGAGCAACACGTTTCGCTGCATGGCGAATTGGGCTCGCTTGAGATGGATTGGAATGTTTTTGGTCCAGAGAGTAAGTTGACGTTGCGCGGTGCGCGTCATGACGAGGAACATTTTCAACGGCTTCCTGTTCCAGAAGAGTATCTTCAAGGGCTAGAGGAAGCCGAAATCCACCAGGTTTTTCAGCAGCAAACAGTTGGCCCGCGCCTATTTATTGACGCAATACGCAATGATTACCTTCCGGTGCCGAATTTCTATGATGGTCTCAAGGTACAGCAAGTCATGGATGCCGCTATTCAGTCCCACAGCGTCGGTTGCTGGGTTGACATTGAGTAAAGGAGGGATGTACTCCCTGAAAGGAAGTTGCCATGACTACACAGGAGATTGTCGTCGTACAGATGCAATTTCTACCCATACACAAAAACGAGGCCGCAAATTGCGGCCTCGCTCGTATGTCTAAACACTGTACATCGTACCACTGCCCAGAAATTATTCTGCGGGGACAGCTTCTTCCATTGCTTCAGTCGCCTGGGAGAGTGCATCATCCAGTGCGGTAAGGAAGACGGTAAATTGGTTGGTGCTGCGGTTGAGTGTATCAACTGCGGATTGTAGTTCGGCAACATTGCCAGTGAAATCACTTTCCAAAGTCGCGATCTCTGTCTGTAGAGTCTGCGCCTCTGCCTGTAGAGTCTGTGCCTGTTGGGCAACGAGATCTACGTTATAACTCACGGCACCCACATTCTCATCGATACGGGCTACACTTGCCTCTAACAGGTCAAGCCGTTCGCCGCCGCTGAAGCTGAGCGTACCGCCGTTGA
>JBBQIG010000188.1:0-8401 GCA_038324715.1 Anaerolineae bacterium
GTGCCATAAATGCGATAGCCAATCAGCCAAATCTTATGTTCGCGCGCAATTTCATGAGAGAGCTTGTTAAAGCCCACCGAAGCCACCAACGTGCGCGCAAAATAGGCATTCGTCCACGCCTCCTGCTGCCGAACCAAAATAGCGGGTTCTGTTGGCATGATGGTCAAATATTTAGCTTCCAATGCGCGCATAGACGTGTCAAGGTCAAGCCCATGTAAATGCAAATTAAAATAATCCATGTAGGGCGTTTGTGCGCTCTGCCACACGGGTCTTGTCCATTGCGATGGCAAGGACGGTGGCGCAACTTGCGGCTTGTTGCGTCCAAATAGTCGTTTAAACACAATTCTTCTCCTGATTCACTTGAAATCCTCTAGCTCTTACCTAGACATCTTCCTAGAGGAAATTCCTAGAGTTCGTTAGCCAGATCTTGTGGCGTATCCACATCGCGCAGCCATGCCGCGGGCACAGCAATCGTCTGCACCTGCTCAGTATGAGCGCGCAACACACCCCTCCCCCCCACATCGCCCTCCACCGCCAACAGTTCAGGCCATAGGCTGCGGTCAAAGAGGGCTGGCGCGCCACGCAATTTACCATCCACCGTAGGCGCAGCCACCAGTGCGCCTTGTTGCCATGCGTCGGCTAGCTGTTGCAAGAGTATGGACTCCACATAGGGCTGATCTACAGGCAGAAAAAGTGCAGCCCCACAAGCAGCAGACAAAGCCCGAATCCCCACCTGCATACTCCCTGCCTGCCCTTCTGCCCAGTTTGAGTTATGTACAATCTGCAAGCGCCCCTCTGCCTCGTCCCGAAGATCACCGATTGCCGCGGTAACCTCATCGGCATAGGCTCCTGTCACCAGTAGCACCTCGCTTGCCCCACTTGCCAGCGCCACGCGCAGCGCTCGTCGCACCATCAACTCACCATGTACAGCCACAAGTTGCTTTGCCTGTCCCATGCGGCTGCTACGCCCCGCAGCCAAGACCACCACAGCCCACGCTCCCCGATCTTCGCTTGCCACTTGTACGACCCTTTCAAACAAACAACCCGCGCAGATTACGCGCGAGTTGATGAACATCCACAAAAACTGCACAAGATGGACTTATTTCAAGACAACCTTCCTTGGAGCTTAAAGCTCCGAGGAAGGTGCGCGCGGCACGTGAATTCAGCGGCAACTAGCGCAACGCTTGCGCCAAATCTGCAATCAGATCATCGGGATGTTCTAGCCCCACGGAAACTCGCAACAGATTCGCCGGAGTTTGGCTCGTGGGGCCTTCCACCGAAGCGCGGTGCTCAATCAAACTTTCCACCCCACCCAGGCTTGTAGCACGCGTAAAGAGTTGCACCCGCGCCGCCATTGCCACCGCAGCTTCCATGCCTCCCTCGATCTCAATGGAAAGCATCCCCCCATACGAAAGCATCTGGCGTGCGGCAATCTCATGTCCCGGATGAGTCGGCAACCCAGGATAATGCACCTCAGCAACTTGTGGATGATCCGCCAAATATTCTGCCACGCGCATCGCACCCTCGGCATGGGCACGCATACGGAAGGGCAAGGTGCGAATACTCCGCAACAGCAACCAGCAATCAAAGGGGGAAGGCACTGCGCCGCCGATGGTCTGCACCGTGCGGATGCGCTCAAAGTGCTCATCATCCACACGCGACACAACCACTCCTCCTAAAATGTCACTGTGTCCCCCAAGATACTTGGTGGTCGAGTGCATCACCAAGTCTGCGCCAAGCTGCAACGGGCGTTGTCCCAGCGGCGAAGCCCAGGTATTGTCCACAGCACAGAGCGCGCCCGCATCGTGAGCAATCTCTGCCACTGCCGCAATGTCAGTAATTTTAAGCAAGGGATTCGAAGGCGTCTCGATCCAGACCAGCTTTGTGTTGGGCTGAACGGCAGCACGCACCTCATCCAACTTTGTCATATCCACGATGGTGGCTTCAAGTCCCCACCTGCCAAAGATATCCAGTGCCGCTTTGCGCGTGCCAAAGTAGGTGTCATCCGGCAGAATCAGATGATCCCCTGTTGCCAATGCCTGAAATAGACTCGTCGTTGCTGCCTGACCAGAACCAAAGGCAGCCGCCACCGCGCCCCCTTCCAGTTGCACCAAACATTGTTCCAAAGCGCGACGGTTAGGATTCTCTGAACGCGTATAGACAAAGCCATCCGTATAGCCACCATCAGGTTGACGCTCGAAGGTAGTCGAAAGATGAATGGGGGGCATTACTGCGCCCGTACCCAAGTCGATTGACCGTCCAGCGTGGACAGCCAACGTTTCCAGATGCAACTCTTTAAGTTCACCTTTTTGCTCAGTCATGGATACCTACTCCTCACGTGGGATACCCGTAATACGAATACCGCTACCCTTCACCTTGTTGCGAACATTGATGCCCACCAGCACAGCGGTCAATCCCTCGACCACCGATGCATTTGCCAGTGGACCGGCGTCGATTGCATAAAAACCAGCCGCATCTGCCAGTTCCATAGCGACTTGCTTGGCCTGTTTATCATCCCCAGTGACCAGCACATCACATTCTGGCACCCACGTTAAATCTTGCAGATGACCCGCCGACACATTCTGGAAGGCAGCCACCACCCTCACGTTTGCGCCCAATTGTGCCTGGGCTTCTTGCGCTGCCGAGCCGCCTGGTGGATGCCAAACCGTGCTAACCTTGGGTGGTTGCAAAGGAACGCCAACAGTGATAAACACCTTGCCCTGGCTGGCGTCGATAATCTGCTCAATAGTATCGACTTGGGCGCTATAGGGCACGCTCAAGATCACAATCTCAGCCGCTGCCGCTGCCGCCGCATTGGTATCACCCGCCAATGTTGCGCTCCCTGCAGGCAGCAGTGCACGTAATTCCGCTCCAGCATTGGCAGCTTTTTCCGCGCTGCGGCTTCCAATAATGACAGGATAACCCGCTGCCGCCCAGCGCAAAGCAAGACCAGAGCCTTCAGCGCCTGTCCCACCAATCACGGCAAGGATTGGTTTACTCATAATTTCGACTCCTTATAGTTGCCATGACGCTATCGAATGCACAAAGCGTGCAAATGGATCATGGGGCAGAAACTCATTATCCAGAAACTGCAAAAGTACGCTGAATGGCTAGAACAATAGGCTAGAAAAAAGCAAAAGCAGCCTAGAACATGGCATGATAGCGTTCCCACGTTTGCGCGGCAACTCTGCGGCTGCGTGCAGCAATTTCTGCCTCATCCACCGTCAACAATTCGCGCGCCTTCATCAACACTTCTCCGTGAACAATCGTGCTGTGAACATGCCCACCGCTGACGCCAAAGAGGAGATGCCAGGGCAAGTTTGCCTCTGTGAATGGCGTGGTTGGATAGTAGTCGAGCAGGATTAAATCGGCATACGCGCCTTGTGCAATCACGCCGATGGGCCGGTCAAAAAATTGTTTGGCAAGGGTGCGGTTGTTCTGTACGGCCATTCTCAACACCTGATCCGCACCCAGATAGCGCGGATCGCCATGACTCGCCTTTTGCAACAGATCAGCAACTTTCATTTCTGTAAACATATCATTGCTAAATCCATCGTTGCCCAGACACACACGGATACCTCCTCGCAACAAGGTAGGCACATCCGCCACGCCCACGGCATTGTTCATGTTCGAGCGAGGCTGATGGGTGACAAAGGTGTGCGAATCGCGTAGCAACGCCATCTCCCAAGCGTCAATGTGAACACAATGCGCCATAATACTCTGCGGCCCTGTGATCCCATAATCATGCAGCCGCTCCACCACGCGTCGCCCCGATTTTGCCAACGCATCATACTCATCGGCAGGGTGTTCAGCCACATGCACATGAAAGCGATCACCCTCCTCTGCACATTGCTCCAGCGTTTGGTCAGAGAGCGTCAGGCTGGCGTGAAGCCCAAAGGTTGCCGCCAGTCGATCCGCTGCGGGGTCTCCTTGCTCACGCGCCTGGGCAACCTGGCGTATAAAGCGCATATTCTCACGGATTCCCGCTTGGGCTGCTTCTGGGCCATCGCGGTCGGTCACTTCATAGCAAAGCACCGCCCGCAGCCCGCTCTGGCGCACTGCGTCCGCAATTACGTCTAGACTGCCATCAATGGCGCGCTGGCTGGCATGGTGATCGAACAACGTAGTCGTGCCGTTGCGAATGGCATCCACTAAACAGACTTCTGCCGAACTCTGTACCCCCGCCAGGTCAAGTGCTTTATCCAACCGCCACCAGAGCTTTTCCAAAATCTCAGGGAAATCCTTGGCAGCAGGGCCTGGGATATACATGCCACGCGCAAAGGCCCCATAAAAATGCGTATGAGCGCAAATCTGTCCTGGCATCAACACCAGCCCATTTGCATCCCACTGTTCGGCATCGGGAAAGCGCGCCAATAGTTCGGCACTGGGGCCAACTGTGTGGATCATCTCCCCTTCAAGATAGACAGCCCCATCATGAAGCATAGGTTGGGCGTCGTCAAAAGTGACAACCGTGGCATGATGAATTAACAGGGCAGACATTTTCTAATTACCCTCTGATTCGCTGATAGGATCGGTAAAGATTAAATAGAAGGTTCAACTAGCAATTACACTGGTTCCGAGAGCCAAATGGCACCAGATAGTTCCCCATTGTACCTTGCGCATTGGAATTCTCAAACGTATTCAGGACAACCTCGACACAATGCAGATCTGATCAACAATTTTCTGCTTTATTGTAAGCTTTTTTGACAAATTCTTTCCACACATTCATTTCCTCTTTTGCATCTTCGTTTTATAATCCACGTATACTCTAAGCTGAATAACTCTAATCCAAAGACCCCCTACACCATGCGAGAAGGATTTATCATGAATGTACTTGTAACTGGCGGAGCCGGATTCATTGGAAGCCACGTAGCCGATGCATTAATTAACGCAGGTCACCACGTCATCATTGTCGATAATCTTTCCACAGGCAGTAAAGCCAACATACCAAAAGGCGCAACCTTCTATGAGGTTGATATTGTCGATCAAGCCAGTCTCGATAAAATCTTTGCCGACGAAAAGATTGAGGCAGTCAGCCACCAAGCCGCGCTGGCGAATGTGCGCGAAAGCATGAGCGACCCGCTGACCTATGCCAAGGTCAATGTAATAGGGACGTTGACCCTTTTGGAACTTGCGCGCAAATATTCCTGCCGCAAATTTGTCTTTGCCAGCACAGGCGGTGCAGTCTATGGCGAAGGGGCATCGCCCGACAACAGCAAGCTCCCCTTTACCGAGCAAAGTTGGCCTCAACCCAAAGACAATTATGGTACCAACAAGCTCAGTGCTGAATACCACCTTGACCTCTACCATCAAAATTACAACTTGCCCTATGTAGCCTTGCGCTACCCCAATGTCTATGGCCCACGCCAAAATGACAAAGGTGAAGCGGGGGTCATTGCCATCTTTACCGCAGCCATGTTAGAGGGAAAGCCGACGCGTATCACGGGGGATGGTGAACAGATGCGTGATTTCACCTATGTCGGTGATATTGCACGCGCCAACCTCTTGGCAGTGGCAAGTGAGCATGTGGGCATCTTCAACGTGGGGACAGGTGTTCCCTCCTCCATCACCATGGTTCACGACTATCTAACCGAAATCACAGGCTATGATCAGGACGTAACTCGCATCCCTCGCCCAACCGGTGAAGTACTTTCGACCTATTTGGATAGCAGCAAGGCGAAAAATGCGCTCGGATGGGAAGCAGAAGTGCCGCTCGAAACAGGTCTGCGTCAGACGGTGGAGTGGTTCCGCACGAAGCACTAGATGCCGAATTCGCAGCCTGAACCCCAGACGCCTTTGCATGTTGTCATCAACGGCTGGTTTGTAGATCGACCCACAGCGGGCAGTGGGCAATATATTCAGCACTTATTGACCCACTTGCCCCAACTCCCGCGCCCTGTGCGCCTATCGCTTCTTGTGCCACCCGCAGCAGCCAGCGCCGCCACCTATCCAGGTGTCACAACTGTCCCACTGACCTTGCCCAAGCTACCAGGGCCGCTGCGTAAGCTCTGGTGGGAGCAGGTTGCGGTTCCGCGCGCGGCCCAAAAGTTGGGGGCAGACCTCCTATGGGTTCCCTATTGGGCCGCGCCCGCATGGCAACCCTGCCCCGTCTGCGTCACCATCCACGACCTAATCCCCACATTACTGCCCGTCTATCGCGGGGGCATCCAAAATCGCCTCTACACAGCCCTGGTCAGTTGGACAGCCCAACGCAGCGCTTCGATTCTCACAGTGAGCCAAACCAGCGCCCAAGACATCACCAAGCATCTAGGCATCCCGCCCGAAAGGGTGCATGTGGTTTATCACGGGCCAAATCAAGGTACAAATCGAGACCCAAATCAAGAAGGTATATCACGCCCCACAGCAGAAGAAATGGCGGCAGTACGCGCACGCTACAACTTGCCGGAACGGTACTTTCTCTACTTGGGTGGCTTTGATATGCGTAAGAATGTGGAATCAACGCTGGCGGGCTATGCGCGCTATCTGGCGCAGGGTGGCGATCCGACAGTCAAGCTGGTTTTGGCAGGAAAGCTGCCCACGCGAGACAGCGCCTTTGCGCCTGACCCACGTCGCCAAGCGGCAGAGCAAGGCATCAGCGATGCCGTGACCTACTGCGGCTGGATCGATGAAGCAGATAAAGCCGCCATCTATGCCCAGGCCGTTGCCTTTATCTTTCCAAGTCTCTATGAGGGTTTTGGCATGATGCTCTTGGAGGCAATGGCCGCGGGCACACCTGTAATTACCAGCGCGTAAATGCGTAGAAGTCTACCTAAAACAAAGAGCACTGGCATTTGACTCAGCAGCAATGCCAGTGCTCTTTTGCTATAACCTTCAAGCTTCCTCAAAGGCCGAATAAACTGTTAGCTTCGTCCAGAATCCTGGGCGACAATCAAAAGCGCAGGAGTAAAAGCTTCATTCTCGGTCTCTTCTGATTCTTCTTCCGTCTCTTCATCTGCATCCACGCTTAAATCCAAGATGGGGCAGACATCAACGGCTTCAAAAGAGGGATTGGTGTACCCGTAATCAGCCAGCAACTCCCAGGCTATGCTATTCTCTTCGGCAAAGAGTATCACTTCGTCACAAGCAAGCACCGCATCATTCTCGGTTTCATAGCTTTCCAGCCACAACTGCCCAACCTCGTCATAGATGCTACCGGGATATTGCTCGCTCAGTTCGGCAATTTGTGCTGCTGCCCCTTCGCTGTCTCCACTATAGCCAGCAATTACCGCCAAACGGAATTGGCTAAAGCTACGCAATTCATCCAATTCATCATTCCGCACCCAGCACTTGACCAATCCTTCATCGGTCACGGCTTGGGTATAGAGGGCAGTTGCCGCCTCAAAGCCATTCACTGGCGCATCGAGGAACTCGCGGTTGGCATCTAGCACCGTGTGATAGAGACATTCACTTAGAGCATAGGACTTTTCAAACAGGCTATAGGGTGCGCCTTCAAGGCTTGCCCATACTTCTGTGCGGCTACGTTGAGGCCCTGCCCCAACACTGCCATAAATCCCACCCTCTAGGACAATTTCGTCGCCCAAACCCTCTTCCACACTTTCGGTAAGGTTGATTTCGGCATACGCCATTGTCACCGTGCCATTTGTCCAATCGGCCCAGGTGGTACCATCCCAACTACGCACATTCACCGTATCGAAACAGGTGCTAGCACCGCAAGTGGTGTCCACCCAGGCGACATCTGGCAATTCGTCCAGGTTAATATCATCGACAGCCAACAAGCGCACTTCACCAGCCGCACGTGCGCGATACCCCAGCGTATAGCCATCCGTGCCGGAGTTAAAGATCACCAAGTCGCCTTCCACAAAAATTTGCTCGGCGCTGGGATTCTGATAGACCACAATCAACTCATCGAGGCCATCATCATTCAGATCAACCAGTTCTGTCCCCCCGTCCACCAGCGCTTCACAGGCTGTGAGGAAGGCAATTACAGCCTCAGTGCCAGTGCCAGGATCAGCACTGTTGATTAAGTCAGTCATCGTTGCAGAATAGTCAGCAAAACGCTCTGGGCAAGCTGGCAAATCGAATTCAGAGGCTGAAGCTAATTCATCCGTTACCGAAACACTTGCGGAGATTTCTCCAGTGGCAGTCATTTGCTCGGTAGTGGTCAACACATCAGCGGCGCTCAGGGCTCCGGTATCGATCAGATCGTCGGTAGCCGTTATTATCTCAATTGAGGTGACTACAATGGTACTAGTCACGTCAACCATTGCAGTCACTGTATCGGGTGCTTCCACAGTTGGTTCTTCAGTTGGCTCTTCGGTAGGTTCTTCAGTCACATCCACAGGCTCTGTGACGATCACCACCTCTGTGGCTTCAACCTCTGGTTCAGAGGTTGGCGTGGCAGTCGCTTCATCTTCGACAGTTGCTGTAGCCGTTACAGCCT
>JBBQIG010000189.1:0-8391 GCA_038324715.1 Anaerolineae bacterium
TGGCACTAAGGAGCGTTATTGTGGAACGCAGAGATCTTTTGGAAAATTTGGCCGTCCTCCAGTTTCTGAACAACTCCAGTGAAGATGCAACAAAAAATGAGCGAAGCATATACCGCTCGATCGGCGTCGAGCCAATTATCAATTGCCGGGGCACGTTCACCATTATCGGTGGGTCGGTAGAGCGTCCAGAGGTGCTTGCGGCGATGAAAGAAGCCGCGCGTCATTTTGTACAATACGATGAGTTGGCCGAGGGCGTCGGACGGCGGCTGGCCGAAATCACTGGTGCCGAGTGGGGTATGATTCCTGCTGGCTGCGCGGCGGGACTGAAACACGTCACTGCCGCCTGTGTGACCGGCGGCAATCCTGAAAAGCTGATCCGCATCCCCAATCTGACGGGCATGGTCAAAACGCAGGTTATCGTGCCCAGATATGCGCGTAATGCCTATGATCACGCCGTGCGTAATATTGGTGTCGAGATTGTAATGGTAGAAACGCCCGAAGAACTCATCTGCGCTATCAATGCCAAGACGGCGATGATCTATCTGGTGGCGGGGGCTGGATCGCAGGAAGGGCAGCCGCTTTCTTTGGAGGCCATTGTCAAAATTGCCAAACCCGCCGGAATCCCTGTGCTGATCGACGCTGCCGCCGAAGACCTCACGATTCCCTGCATCCATTTGCAAAGAGGTGCCGATGTTGTGGCCTATAGTGGCGGCAAAGCGATTTGCGGGCCGCAAGGTGCCGGGCTGCTGCTCGGAGATAAAAAGATCCTCATGTCGGCGTGGCAAGCTAGTTCGCCGCATCATGGGCCGAATCGAGACAATAAAATTGGCCGCGAGGAGATCATGGGCATGCTCGCTGCGATAGAGGCCTGGGTGACTCGAGACCACGCCGCAGAGTGGCAAACCTGGCTATCTCGGCTGGATCACATCGCGCAGCGCGTGTCGCAGGTTGCAGGCGTGGAGACAAGCATTGAGCAACCGGCAGGTCTTTCCAATCGCTCGCCAACGCTTGTGATTAGTTGGGATCCTGCGGCGCTGCACCTTACTGGCGAGCAGGTAGCGGAAGATTTTGCTCGCAAAAAACCACGCATTGCAGTAGGTAGCGGAGATGCAGAGGGCAAGTCCAGCATCCGCATCACACCCAGCCAGATGCAGCCGGGCAATGAGGAAGTCGTCGCCGAGCGCATTTACCAGATCCTGACTGAAACCCGCAGTCCACAGCCCACTCAACTGGCGGCTGCCGCAGTGGATATCAGTGGACACTGGGATCTCACTGTCGAATACTTCACTAGTACCAGCCAACACCAGCTATACCTCCAGCAGGAGGGCAACTGGATAGAAGGGGCACATCAGAGCGATTTTTCAAGTCAGGAGATTGTTGGAACGGTAGAGGGTGATCAGGTGAAATTGCGCAGTCAGGTGCGGCAGCCGGGTGATAACATCCCATTTCTGTTTTCAGGTCGAGTTTCAGACGGTGTCATTTCAGGCTCGATTTTTCTTGGGGAGTACTTAACTGCCCAATTTTCCGCAAAACGCGCTACGTATCAGAAATTGCGCAAAGTCTTTGTGATTCCAGGGGGACCGCCACTCGCCACCTAGGCGGGTAACAGATATGGCAGCAAAACTACACAGGAAAGGGAGAGCAAATCCGATGGACTGGGAAATCAAAAAGCGTGGCCGCGTGACCTATTACCGCAAAAAGAGCAACGACCTCTTTTCCGACCTCGTCGTCGAAGAGTTGGACAACGGCGACCTCAAGATCCGCTTCGTCGGCATGACCGGTGCCATCGCCGCCACCAGAGAGCTAGGCTTAGATGAAATTGCCAAGATGCAGCCGGAAAAGGAGATTCCGCGCATCTTCGATACCTGGGAAATGTACCTGCGCGAGGCAGGCATCTGCCAATCACTAGCCGAGGTAGACTTCCTTGAAGTGCACTCCTTCGGTGCCGCGCCCAAAGCGCCCAACGCGCTGGTCGATTCTGAGGGGTACGCCGCCGAAAAGAGCCGCATTCGCAGGGAATATGCCGAAGCCTACGCCAGCTACTGGAAAGAAAAGATGCCGGACAACGGGCTGCCCGTGCGTTTTACGGTCTACCTGGAAGAGCTACCCGACAAGGACGCCAGCTACGAGTTTGGTGCCGTCGGTCTTTTGCAGAAGGTCAAGTAGTCAGCGGGGGGAACGATTGACTCCTTGAAGCAAGCTGCTTTGTTGGGCGACATGCGCCTACTTGCTTTTTGGAGTCTCCCCCTATCCCACATTCACGTAATGTACTTAAAAGAGGCTAGTTGAAAAGCCTATAATTCCGTTCGACTGATGACCTTGTCGGGATCAATTTCATAGCCAAAGCCTGAACCAGTAGGCAATTCAAAATAGCCATTCACTGGTTCATAAAAGTCTTTGAAGAAATATTGGAAGTTATGATTGATTTTAACGCCCCATTCAGCGAGGGGAGCGATACGCGCGGGCAGGGCAAAGAGTAGATGGATTGCATTGCGGCTGGTTTCGTTGGCGTGAGGGACTAAGGGCATGCCATACACCGAGAGTAAAGCGGCAATTTTACGCATTTCGGTCAAGCCACCGGTCGAAGCGAGTTCAGGTTGATGCACCGTCGCCGCCCCACAATCAATTGCTTGTTTAAATTGCCAACGGGTCACCAAACGTTCTCCAAAGGCCAGCGGTATGGTTGTCGCCTTGGCTAGACGGGTGTAGGCTTCCAGGTCTTCTGGATTCAAAGGCTCTTCTAGCCAAGTGGGGCGATATGGCTCCAAGCGACGAGCTAATTTGATCGCATAGAGCAGTGAATTGCCTGATGAGTTGGATAGAATGCAATCAAACATCAAGTCAATTTGATCGCCAACCGCTGTACGCACAGCCCGCACCAGGGCTTCATTTTGGCGCAAGCCTTCTTCACCGGCGGCTTCGTTATAGGGTAAATACCACTTGAGGCCGCTAAAGCCCCTTTCCACCAATTCCAGCGAGCGTTCAGCCGCCTTCTCTGGATCCGTCGAAAACCCTAACAAAGCAGCATAGGCCCGAATGCGCGTTTGGCACGGCCCACCGAGCAGGCGATAGACTGGTTCTTGTTTGGCATGACCAATTAAGTCCCACAAAGCCAAATCCAGCGTCGAGAGGGCGTGGAGATGGCGCGTGTGCGGATAGCCACTGGTATAAAGTTTCTCCCACAGATGTTCAACCGCCATCGGGTCTTCGCCGATAAGCTTTTCTCCCAAAGCCTTGACTTCGCGAGAGCCACCCAACGCCAGACCGCTAATGCCTTCATCCGTTTCGATTTGGGTGAAGATGTTGCTATGGTCTGTAACCTGAGCAGGAGCCAGCCCCCCGCGGGCAGTTTCATATAAAGCCTGACCACTCCGTGCGGGGCCTTGCAATTCAAAAACGCGTACTCCTGTAATTTTCATGTAGACACTTCCTTTTTGCGTAAATTTTGCGTGAAGGGGTGGTTGCTTTGAGAGGGAAGTTTATAAGCAGAGCGAAGATCGCCCTCTACTGGCTCATTCGCCATGATTGCCAATTTATATCTATGGACAAGTAGACGCCAAGCAGGTACTGGTAGGGATATGTGCGGGGAATATCTGTTAGCAAATCTCTCTGCTAGCAAAGTGTCAATACCAGAGATCTGCACTGCGGCTAGCCCCAAATTAGCGGTGCAATCAGCAGCGTGGCGATACTCACAATCCCTATGCCCACGAAGTCCAGTGGAAGGCCAACGCGCACCATTGTCCCGACCGACACCTGATTGCTAGCAAAGATGATCGCATTGGGTGGCGTCCCGACTGGCATGGCAAAGCCATAGGTTGTCGCCAGCGCCACCGGCAGCATCAGTAAGATTGGGTCGCGCCCAAGTCCCCCGGCGAGCGAGGCAGCAATCGGAATCAGCAGGGCTGCGGTGGCAGTGTTACTCATAATTTCACTGGCGAAAATCGTCGTGGCGACAATCACCAACACCTGTGCCGCGACGGGCAGATTAGCCAGGAAGCCTAACTGGCTGGCAATCCACACATCCACGCCCGTGCGGGTGAAGCCAGAAGCCAAAGCCAAGCCACCGCCCATCAGCAGCAACACTCCCCACGGCAGCCCGACGGCTGTCTGCCAGTCCAACAAGCGCCCATTACGGCGGGAAGGCAACAAAAAGAGTAGGAGACCAGCACTGAGCGCAATGGTTGCGTCACTGACCATCGGCAGCAGATCCTTCCAAAGCAACCCCCGCGTGATCCATCCTAGCGCCGTCAGTGCAAACACCGTGGCGACTAACAGTTCGTCTCGATTGAGCGGACCGCGCGCCGCTAACTGTCGTGCCACGACGTCCTCACCCGTTTGGAGGCGAATCTTGGTAATGGGTAGCCCGATATAGACCAGATATGCCCACACAATGAGCAACGAAATGAGGCTGACTGGCAGCCCTAGCAGCATCCAACGCCCGAAGCTAATTTCCATACCGAGCAGTTCGCCTGCCATTGATGCAAAGAGCGCGTTTGGGGGTGTGCCGATGAGGGTAGCCATGCCGCCCAGGCTGGCGGCGTAGGCAATCGCCAGCAGCAGGCAGGAACCAAAGCGGCGACGGTCGCTAGGATTTTCAACGGCTGCAATGACCACGGTAGCGATGGGGAGCATGAGCAAGGTTGTCGCGGTGTTGCTGATCCAGGCACTCATGGAGGCGGTTGCTAGCATGAAGCCAGCCACCAGTCGGAGTGGGCGCGTACCAAAGAATTGCAGCACGCGTAGGGCGAAGCGCTGATCAAGCTCTACCCGCTCGATGGCGCGCGCCAATAGAAATCCGCCCAGGAACAGAAAAACCACATCCTCGGCATAGTGCTGCGATGCCCCCTGCAGCGTGGGTGCGCCCAGCAGTGGAAAGACCACCAGTGGCAACAGCGCTGTGGCGTAGATGGGCAACACCTCGGCTACCCACCAAATGCCCATCCAAAGCGCCAGGCCCAGGACACCATGTGCCTCGGGCGCAAGGTCTGGGAGGGGCAGGGCAAGGATGATGAAAAACAGGGCTGGCCCGAGCACAAAAGCCACTATACGCAGGGCTTGTATGCTCCAAACTTTTTGCGGCAGCCTCTCGGCAATGGCGCGTTGCATCTTAGAATTATGCACTGTCAGTGGTTCACTCCTTTGCTTTGTTCCTTTGACTTTATTTCTTTGGCTTTTGGAGTGGTGTGACGACGCTGAGTAGTGCCACAATCATCATGGCTTCACGCCGCCCTGCCAGCACGACCACAAGCAGCCCCAATCCCAGCCCAAACCATTGCTGGAATGTCAGCAGTAACGGGGTTGGCAACACGCGCTCGATCTTCCCTTCCAGAAAGTGCTTCATCTCAAACCGTGGCAGCCCATACGTGGCGACGGCGATGAGGCAGTAACCTGCAAACTCGTAGGGACCAGCACGTTGCAGCACGGCGAGTGACGGTGCCATCCGCTCCACCATGGGGATGGCGAAGGAGTTGCTGCCGATGATTAACCCATACCACAGGCTCCATAGGAGTGGCATGAGATAGCCCAATGGATAACCATTGATACGCAGGAGAAGATTGGCACCTACAATGGCGATGAGGGGCAGCGTTAGATTCCAGGTCAGGATGCGCAGCAACTCCCAAACCAACGTGGATTCTGTCGCGACCGTGTTGCTTTCAGTACGTGTGCCAGCGACTGCACCCTCTGTCAGCAAGTAGTAACCGACCAGCCAAGCGAGCACAAAGAGCAGAGCCGCGGCCCCGAACAGGGCTGCGAAGCGCACGACCAGCCGCTCGTTCAGCAAAGCCTGTTTAAACGGAGAGGGAACAGTCTCCCCAACGGCCCTTGGAGTTCGCTCGCCTCGCCGTCCCCAAATGCTCGCCGCAGCAACTGCACTCGCAACGCCAATTACGAGTAGTCCCAAGAATACCTGATCCGTAACCAGATAGACAGCCACTGCGATTACCATGCTGATTGCCAAGCCCCGCACGGTAGCTTTTACAAGTTCATCATTCGTTTGTTGTGACATTTGTCTATGTTTATTCGTCTATGCTTACCTAAATCTTGCCCACGCTGATACAAGTCTCATGCGCTCACGCGTAAGTATCTGGACGCTACACTGGTCGCGGTCAGCAACTCCAACTGCCTGTCCATAGCCGTCTTGATGGAGCAAAATTGCTGGAGCGAAATTGCTGGAGCCAAATAGTGTACCGGGAGCAGAACAAGTCTTCCGGCACACTGTTTGTGACTATTGCTTTGCGTAGGCTCGATTGCCCAGCGTCATAAACTCAATTGCACCAGTTTCATCGCGGATGAAGCCAACGCTAACCTGTTCCGATAGATCTGGTATGGCTAGCTTGAACTGATCCTCACCTACGGGCGCGAGCGGCATGACGATCTCACCCATACTGACAACCAATCGCTCAACAATGATGGCAATCTCAAAGACCTGTTCGGGCATCTGTGCATAAGCTCCGACATAATCGCGCATAGCTTCTTCGTCCAGCATGATCAACTGGTCTGTTTGTGTGGGCAGGGCTTCCATGGGCAACAGAAGTTCCATCGCCTGCGCGGCAGTCTCTGTAAAAATCGCACCTCCCCGATTTGCCAAGATAATAACGGCAAACCGGTGCTCAGGCACCATCTTGTAGAGTGACGTAAATCCCAAAATGCCACCGGCGTGTTCCACTACAGCGACACCACGTTCGGTATGGAGGAAGAGACCATAGCCGTACTCCATATCGTCCTTCACCTGAATATGGGGCGACGAAATCATCTCAATCGCCGCGAAAGAAAGAGTCTGCCCATCGTTGACGACACCGCCATCCATCATTGCCATAGCAAAACGCGCCATGTCGCCAACGTTACTGATCATGAATCCAGCAGGCCAATAACCAGCATGATCTGGATAGGGGCGGACAACCCCCAGCGTTCCATCCGGCTGCAGTTCGTGTCCCTGCGCAAACGGAAATGTCATGGCTAGCGTGGGAGAGAAGGTAGAACGTGTCATGCCTAGTGGGTCCAAAATAAGTTCCTGGATCTGCTCCGCATAGGTTCCACCCGCAGCCGCTTCCAGCAGCAGGCCCGCCAGGGCATAGCCTGGATTCGAGTAGGAGAAGACTCGATCGGGACCAGTAAAGCGATGAGATTCATCTGTCCAAGATTGGACTGTGGCGGCTAAGGCAGCCGGGTCGTGCGGGCCAAAGCTAGGACCTTCGTCCTTGAGCCCAGCGGCATGCGTAAGCAGCTGAACGCCGGTCAATTGAGCCAATGCAGGATCGAGTCCATTCACATACGTACCAATAGGTGCTTGCAGATCGACCGCCCCATCGTTCATCAATATCGCCAAGCCGAGTGCAGTAAACATCTTGGTGGTTGACCCAATTCGAAAGAGCATCACAGGCGTAATCGGTTCCTCTGTCTCAACGCTGGCAATTCCAAAGCCCTTTTCATAAAGTACGCGTCCATCCTTGACCACAGCAATCGTTGTACCCGGGACATCCAACCTTGCCATCTCAGCTTGGAGCGTTGCGTCAAGCGCCTGTAGGGTGGTCACCTGGGCTTCCCAGACGGTCTCGACGTGTGTTAGTAGCCAATTAGACATACTCTCTAAAAAACCTGGCGCGAACTCATTGGGTAGACTGATGTATTCATCGGGGCTGCCCGTACCTGCACGCTGGAAGAGGTGGTTAGCCTGCTCAATCACTTGGAGAGCAGTATTGGGGTTGCCGGATGCTGCAAACGCTTCTTGCAGCGATGCTTTGGCTTCATCCAGATCGACTTGCGTATCTAACTCACCAAGCAAGACCAGAATTGGTGCCTGGATCTGTGCCCAATCTGCCGCGATGTCATACGTAATGAAGAAGTGCATCCAAGCTCGATTCTGTTGCATACTCTGAGCAACTTGTTGTGCTGCATGGGCTTCTAGATCACCGATAGCTGCTCTTTGTTCCGCGGGCAGCGCTTCCAGTTGCTGGTTTGTCTCCTGCAACAAGAAAGATTCGAGTGTGCCCCAATCTTCAGCCAGAATGAGATCCAGGGCCTGCTTCACTTTGGCAATCTCAGCTTGAATCGTCACTTCGTCGGCACCGGCAGCGCGCAACATGTCTCCAGTCTGTTCCAACAAGATCTCGTACCCGTTACGGGCGGTCGCGCTCATGGCAATGAAGAAAGCAACATCTGGATTGCGTGCGGCGATCATGGCTCCAATGAGCGTCCCTTCACTGTGGCCCAAGAGTCCAACCTGGGAAGCGTCAATCTCCTCCCGTGTGCCAATACCTTCGCCAAAAAGGATTGGAGAAATCTAAAGAAATAGGGTTCCTGTAGTAGAGTAATTGTCGCTGAACAAAAGACTCAACCAACCCAGGAACCCCTAATGAACATTTTAGCACGCTTACAATGTATTGAACCATA
>JBBQIG010000190.1:0-8388 GCA_038324715.1 Anaerolineae bacterium
ATGTCACGCAGCCTTTACAGCCGATTGAATTAAGCCACCTTACATTTTCTGATCAAACGCTTGACATCGCTATTACTAACGACAACATTTACGTGGCTGCTCGCATGGGTGGTTTGTCGATTTTGCGTGCGGATAAATATTCGCTTATCCAGCATCGGCGCTAGCTTTTCTTGGGTAGGCTTTGCGCCAACAATCAATCTATCTATATCACATCGCTCCTCGCGGCCTGTACTGCAACGCCTCCGCCAAGTGCGCCTGCTGCACGCGCTCACATCCTGCCAAGTCCGCAATCGTGCGACTTAGCTTGAGCACGCGGTGATAGGCCCGCGCGCTCAGCCCCATGCGCTCGACCGCCAGACGCATCATGGCGAGGCTTTCCTTGTCGAGTTGGCAGAAGCTTTGCACCTCGGCGGGTCCCATGTCATCATTGCAGCGGATGCCTGGTTTGTTGAGCGTAGCGAAGCGTGCTTGCTGCACAGCGCGTGCGCCTTCTACGCGTTGGCGTATGGCGCTGGAGGATTCCCCTTGCGATAAACCTGCCAACTTGTCTACCTCTACCGAGGCTAACTCCAAGTGAATGTCAATGCGATCCATCATCGGGCCGCTGATGCGCTTTTGGTAGCGTTGCACAATGCCTTCGGAGCAGGTGCAGCGCGCGCTCGGATGATAACCACACGGGCAAGGGTTCATCGCCGCGACCAGCATGAACGCTGCGGGGAAACTCAACGTGCCATTGGCGCGTGAGATAGTCACCACACGGTCTTCTAGGGGTTGGCGCAAGGTTTCCAGATTGCGTGAGCCAAACTCTGGCAATTCATCGAGAAAGAGGATCCCCCTGTGTGCCAGACTGATCTCCCCAGGGCGCGGCCAATGCCCGCCACCCACCAATCCGGCGTGGCTGATGGTGTGATGGGGTGCGCGAAAGGGGCGCGTGAGGATCAAGGGCTGGTCACTGGGCAAGGCATCGGCGACGGAATAGATACGCGTCACATCCAGCGCTTCTTCCAAGGTGAGGCGGGGAAGGATGGAGGGCAGCGCACGCGCCAGAAGCGTTTTGCCTGCACCGGGCGGCCCCTTCATGATCACGTTGTGTGACCCTGCACAGGCGACTTCCAGCGCCCGTTTGACGAGTTCTTGCCCCTTGACATCTTCAAATTGAACGGGGAAAAAGGTTTCACTTTGGCTGTCGAAAAAGGGCGCGGGGGAGTGGGGCGTGAGCAGGATCAGCCCCTTGAGATGCTCCACCAACGCGGCAAGGGTCGCCACACCATAGACTTCCAGCCCCTCCACCAAAGCTCCTTCACGCGCATCGGCTTCGGGGACAAAAAGGCGGCGATACCCAGCTTGGCGCGCCATCGCTGCAATTGGCAATACACCGTTGACATGGCGCACACTGCCATCCAAGCTCAATTCGCCCAGGATGAGTGTGTCGCTCAAATCCGCATCCACCTGGCGCGTTGCCAACAGAACGCCGAGTGCAATGGGCAGGTCATAGGCGGGGCCTTCTTTGCGAATATCGGCAGGGGCGAGGTTGACAGTGAGGCGGTGGGATGGAAAGTGAAAGCCGCTGTTGGTGATGGCGGCGCGCACCCGTTCGCTACTTTCACGCACGGCAGCGTCGGGCAACCCCACCACCGTCATCTTCTCTAACCCGTTAACAATATCAATCTCCACATGAACGGGCGAGGCATCCAGCCCAACGACGGCGCAACTTGTCACCTTGGCTAACACGAGGCATCCTTGCATCAACAATTGGGGGCGCAGCATTACAGCGATTCTGCCCCAGAGGGTATAAAAAGAAACTGAAGAATAAAGAAGCTGAAGAAGTAGTACTGGCACTATAGTCGGGATGCAACCCACTTGTCAACGACAGGCAAGCACTCACTCGACTTTTCTAGCGCCACTTCCAGCCTTGTTTGACGGAGAGTACTCAACATCTTATAATTTGGGACATACTCATTATGGAGTAGAGATTGAAATATTGCCTAGAGCATTCAGATCGCTTAAGGATAAAAAATGGCTTCTACACATGCAGAGCTTTTAGAGCAACTTGACACGGTGCAAAAGGCATTAGAGCCGCAGCTAAAGGCGCTACGCACTGCCACGACTGCGTTGCAGCAAGCGGTCAAGGTTGCCAAAGAAGAACACCCAGATGCGTTGGCAATGCAGAAGGTATTGGACAAACTCCAACAGGCGGATGCGCTTTTGGAGAATGAGGCCTTGCAATCTGCTACAGATACCTTTGCCCAGACAACCCAAACGGCTTTAGATGCCCTCGCCTTTGAGTTTGCCAGCGACCTCAAAGAGACCTTTATCCAGCGCGGGCAGAGTGTTGGGGGGCGTCCACCGACATTGGTGGTGGAGCCGTTTGTGCTCCAAATCAACATCGCCAGTCGCAAGGCGCAGTGGTTTTATGGCAAAGAAGCGTTGGCCCGTCCCATTGCCCTCTCAATCCCCACCATTGTGCAGGTCTATGACCAGCAACACAAAGTAATTGTTGGGCGCACGCTTGATATTCCGGCATTTGTGGGTGAACTGCACCAAGCCTGGAGAGATCTGTTAGCAAAGCGGACACAGCGTCCTGCTGGCGGACGTCTCAATATCGTTGATGTCTATAGCCAGGTAGTCCTCAACCGGCAATCGGCACGTTTCTGGAATGCTCCCTCGCGTAGCACCTTTAGGGATTATGAACGCGCCTTCTTCGTGCGTGATCTAATGATGGCCCACACAGCGCCCTCTATCCAGGTCGATGGAGAGACCCATTACCTGCGGCTAGGCGGGGCGACAAAGAGCCAGGCCGAGAGTGCCAGCCGCAGCCTGTGGCTACCAAAAAGTGCGCTGGATGGTGAATATTACGCCAGCCTTACTTTCGAGCAGTCGGATCAACAAACAGTGCAACAAACAGAGCAGCAGACAGGCAAGGGGGAGTAGGCAACGCGCATGACCTTGACCCGATTTCTCGCACGCCAGATTATCGAGGTGCTGGGTAGTTCCGGCACACCCCCACTCCGGGGTGTCCATTATTTTAACGTGGGCAATCACTCGATCTTGCAAGCGCTGGATGAGTTCTATCTCTCGTCCTACTTGCAGGACGGGGGTGCCACCTACAAAATGGTGGTTGGAGATTATGGCAGTGGCAAGTCTCACTTTTTATATTGCCTGCGTGACCTGGCGTGGAGCCGAGGATTTGCCGTTGCCAAAGTAGATCTAAGCCCGGTTGAAACGCCCTATAATGATCAACGGTTGGTCTATGCTGCCGTGGCTCGCAATTTGATTTGGCATGAAGCCGATGAGACCATCTCCGACGAGAAAGGGCTAGCCCGCTTTTTAGAAGGCACGCTCCTGCGCGTGGTGGGTGAGTCACCAAGCCTAGAGACCTTGAACCATCCCAACTATATCGGTCTAGTGGATACGTTGGAGGCTACACCCATCGACAGCATTGCCTATAAAAATGCTGTTATTGGCTACCTAGAGAGCTTTATCCGTGAGCAGGAAGAACGGCTCGCCGCCCTCGAACGGTGGCTGACAGGAGCCACCACCACGCCCAGCGATACACTCATCCTGCGCGACCTCGGTGTCACGGGCAAGATTACACGCCCCAATGCCTTTCAGATGTTGCGTTCACTGGCTCAAACAATCCGCGCGCTTTCCTACAGCGGACTGATTCTGCTCTTTGACGAGGTGGATCGGATGGCAAGCATCGGCGCAAAGGCAGAGAAGCTGGCAACTGATAACTTGCGCGAGGTGATCGACCGCTGTCGAGATGAACTGCCGGGGGCTATGTTTGTTTATGCAGTCCCTCCCCAGTTTATCAATGATATTGTGCCGCGCTATCCTGCGCTCCAGCAGCGCGTGCGCGCGCCGGGCCGTTTTTCACGCACAAATCACTTTAGCCCGCAGATCAATATAGACCATCTGGATATGGATGAGAACAATCTAATGGTTGCCATCGGCGAGAAGCTGATTCCGATTTATGAAACGGCCTTTGATGTGCAGTTGAACCAAAAAATTCAATATGCCAATGCTGCCATTCTGGCAAATGTTGCGCGTGACGTCTTTCTGGACATCAGCCACCGGCGGCTCTTTGTCAAGGCATTTGTGACTGAGCTAGCACGCCAACATGCCTCATCCGAGCATCTGCTGACTGAGGACGAAGCCATTGCCATCATCCGCGGGCAAGTAGACGAATTGAGTGAGGGCGAGACGCCTCCTTATTGAGTGGGGGCGAGACGTCTCATTAAGTAGCTATCGAGTAGCTTAATCAAATCAGCTTATGAACGGCAGACAAGCGACAGAGGCTAGCCCTTTGCAAACAGAAGGGGCTTTACAAGAGGTGGAGTTACAAGAGGTGGAGATTGGTGACACTGTCGAACATCCTCAATATGGACGAGGGCAGATCGCGGCCATTTATCGCAACGGCACAGAGTGGATGGTACGCTTTGAGAGCAACTTACGCTTCCGTCGCCCTCGCCGCGAATTTAGCGGCCAACAGGAAATACCGATGTCTCTCACTTCCTCAATAATACCGGCTGTCGCGCCCATGTCGCATACGCAGTTTGAAGCTCGCCAGTTGGTGGAAGCTTTGCGGATGGGCATTGCGCCCGCACAACAGATTCAGGAATTGACCATTGGCTTAGTGGACGAGCGTACACGGCTGACAACTGGGTTGAAGCAGGCCCATCAGCAAGGGGGCGCTGCCTATGCTGTGGTCGGTGATTATGGGTTTGGCAAAAGCCACATTGTCGAATTGGTTGCACAAGAGGCGCTTGCTCGCAATTTTTTGGTTGCGCCTATCAGTTTAGATCTCTTGGAACTACCGGCCCACCGCGCCTTTGATATCTATGCGGCTCTCATGCGAACCCTGCGCTACCCGGACAACGATGAACCGGGGCTGGCAACTCTGCTGCAGAAAGCTAGAGTGATGCCAACCCTGGCGCACCAACTGCGCGACCTGGCCCCAGTTGACCCTGACCCATTGGCAGTGGCGCTGGCAGCGTTAGACAGTACATCATCCACCCGCGGGCGCGCAGCCTGGATAGCTTGGTTGATGGGCGGGCGGCGTGTGAAGGCCATGAACCAAAGTATGCCGAGAGGGGTGAAACTTCCCTCCATTTATAAAGTTGGCAACAATGCCCGTCAGATTACCTATCTGCTCAGTGGTATGAGTGTATTGGCGCGCCTGGCTGGTTATAACGGCCTCTGTCTGTTGATCGATGAAGCCGAAAGCTATTCCCTCTTGAGTGCGACACAGCGCGCCAAGGCCGATCTCTTCTTTAGCGCCCTCATCGCCGCTACCCAGGATGAGCAGCAGACGAAAATCCAAACTGAGCAACTACCGCAACACCGCTGGCATAGTTATCCGCTTCGCTATAGCGACCGCCAATCGCTCTTCTTTCTCTTTACAGTCACGCGCAGTGACAATCGAATGCCCCTGGAAGCGTGGTTAGCGCCAGAGCAGATTCTCGAACTCGACTCCCAACATTCGCCTCAAGAGATTGGGCACTTCTTGCAGCAGGTGATGCTCTACCATGCCCAAGCCTATGGGTATACAGTGGGCGAGCGTCAGGGGCAGATTCGGCGCGGTGCAGCCGAACACCTGGCGCTGGGATCCCGTGCCGACCGTCTGAGTGTGCGTGGCGTGGTGCGTCTTGCCGTAGAGTTGTTTGATCTGCTCTATCTCTATCCAGACTATGACGCGACGACCTTGCTCGATGAGTTACGCAGCCATTTACGCTAGCTCTTCTGTGTGGGGGTATGATGGAAATTATTTGATCTGTATAGTTTGTGTAGTCACTTAAAATCATGTCCTCTTTAATTCAGAATTCAGTTCAGGATTGGCTTCCACACACCTGGCCGGTCTTTTTTGCCCGCCACGGCAATTTGACACAGACCCAACAAGCCGCCATCCCCTCCATCTTAAGCGGGCAAAATACCTTGCTCATCGCGCCCACAGCCACTGGCAAGACGGAAGCGGTGATTGCGCCCTTATTGGAACGCCATCTGTTGGGGACAAGCGAGACTCTGGGTGAGACTCTTCCTCGCGAGTCTGCATTGTGCATCCTCTACATCTGCCCCACCCGCGCCCTGGTGCGCGACCTCTATGAGCGCTTGCTCGCGCCGCTCACGGAGCTTGGCATAAGCTTCATGATGAAGAGTGGTGACAGTGGCCCTGTGCCGGTGCAGCGACCCCCTATGGTTTTGCTCACCACACCCGAATCGCTCGATTCCCTCTTGACGCGCGCCCCGCGCCTCTTTGGGAGCGTGCGCGCAATTGTCCTCGATGAAATCCATCTCTTTGATGCCACGCCGCGCGGCGATCATCTGCGTTGCCTGCTCAAGCGCATCGACTCAATTCGCGCCTATCGTTTACAAGAATTAGGGCACAAAGAATTAGTGCACAAAGTAGTCTTGCCCCTCCACCGTGTGGCGCTTTCTGCCACCGTCTCCAATCCGACAGCATTGGCAGATCGCTATTTGGCTGATCCAGAGCAAATTGAGCCAATTGCGATTGTGGAAGTACCTGGAAATAGGCAGATGGTGGGGGGATTGCAGCCCATGTCGGATCTGGACGATCTGATCACCGTGCTCAACTTGCAGATGGTTGGGCAAAGCCAGATGCGAAAGACCTTGATCTTCTGCAATGCACGCCATGAGGTCGAGCAAATTGCCGCCTATCTGCGCGAGCATCTTCCCTTTGAGGCCAGCGTCTTTGTCCATTATTCCAACCTGGATCCTGCCTTGCGCCGAGAAGTTGAAGATGGGTTGGCCCAGGCAAGTACCGCAATCTGTGTTTGTACCTCCACCCTAGAACTAGGGATTGACATTGGTAGCATTGATATGGTCGTGCTCATCGGGCCACCGCCGTCACCGGCAGCCTTTGTACAGCGCATTGGGCGAGCAGGGCGTCGTCGTCGCACCGCACATGTCATCGGCATGGCTCGTACACCGCTAGAAGAGATACACTTTAAGGCTTTGTTTCACTTAACAGAGGCAACCACCCAGAGCACAGACCCTGCCATAGAGCCTTTTGTAAATTCTGACATAAATCTTCAGCCAACCCATACTTTCTATCTCTCTGTACTGGTTCAGCAGATCTTTAGCATCTTAAAGCAAAGCCCCACCGGAGGCATACGCCTAGCCGATCTGCGTCGTGTGACACCCGATCTGGTGGATGACCAGACGCTACGAGATCTATTCAACCATCTTGCCTCCACTCGCTATCTAAAGCTGGGACGACCCGGAGAATGGCGGGCCGGGCCTCTGCTGGCAGAATTGGTTGATGCCCATGAAATTTACAGCAACATCGGCAGCGCAGCGCAGCCAATTGTCGTTGTGGATGCTTACACAGGGCGACCCATCGCCCAGACTGAGCGTATGCGCGCGCCAGGTGACATCCTCTTTATCGGCGGTCGGTCGATGGAAGTTGTCTGGTGTGCACACTATCGGCTGGGTGTACGCGTTCAGAAAGCTGGTAAGAGGCGCAGCGCGATGGCGGATGCAGATGGGCGTGTGCGTGCGCGACGTGCCCCTTTTGCCGTTTCGTTGGCAGTAAGCCAGAAAGTAGCTACGCTATTGGGCTTCTCTGCCGGTCAGATTGCGTTATTGCAAGCAGAAGAGGAGATTTGGTTCTTCCATTTTTGGGGTGATGTCTATGGCGAATTATTAACCCAACTCTTGCGCGCATATCTTACCGCACATCTTACACCGGGACACGGGGATGAATATAGAGATGAGGTTGCTTCGGTGACGCGCCCGAATGAGCATTGTATTCAGCTAACAGAGGCTACGATGCAATTTACTATGCAATTGCCAGTTTGGGACGCCCGAACTGTGCGTCACCAGTTGGACAAGCTGCTGCCTCGGCTTGAGCCATTTCTGGAGCTGGGCCGATTTCACACATTGCTGCCACCCCATTTGGCGAAGCAGGTCATTGTGGAGCAAGTGGATCTATCCCGCTTTGAGCAGCTTTATCGCGCTGCAACTATCATCAAGCCAACGAGAGACCAACGTATGCACCTGTTGCAATTGTTGCAGTAGATTCTCTCATCATACCCTCTAAACCTCCCACCCCTTCATCCATCGGCTTTAACTCTCTCCTTAACTCTCTTCTCGTCTCGACTTTGTGCATTACAGATTCCATAGTAAGACCTGTTGGGCAAACTGTGCTAGGGGCAAAGTAACCTGCCTAAATATGCCCAAATAGTTTTTGTATATCTCATTTCCCAACTGATATGCCAAAAAGATGTGAATAGATTAAGGCATCAGCAAGTAAGCCCGCTTACCTAGCCTCGCAGGTACGCCAGGTACGATGGACGTGTAGAGTACGGATGCCGCCGGGATCAAGGTTACTTGCCCAGGCGGCACTTGACGGTATTTCCGCGTCAAGTT
>JBBQIG010000191.1:0-8361 GCA_038324715.1 Anaerolineae bacterium
CGTTTTCAAAGCCATGCTCATGCCAGGCTTTGAGGGCGCAGGCAGAGGCGCAGTCACCTGGACACGGCAGTACACGGTGAATGCCACCGCCATAGACCAGGAAGCGGCTTTCCGCCTTCAATACTTCGCCGGTGGCAAGAACAATGCAGGTGAGTACTGGACACCAAAACAATGGCACGAACGCTTTGGTTTAGGCTTTGCTTATGAGTCCATGGCAAGCGACCCCGACGTCATTGAAGGCGAAGCTTCTTGGGGCGACCCCGAACTCTTCGCAGCACAAAAGGCCACTGCCGTTCCGCGCAAGGGTCTGAATGCCGCTTGGTATTCGGAATGGGACAACTTCATGCAGGCAGAATGGCACAAGGCCATGTTGGGTCAGA
Source organism: Anaerolineae bacterium (assembly GCA_038324715.1). GTDB lineage: Bacteria > Chloroflexota > Anaerolineae > Caldilineales > Caldilineaceae > QEUY01. The sequence continues at coordinate 381 of JBBQIG010000191.1, forward strand.
TCAGCGCATCGGAATCAACCAAGGCAATGGCTGACAAATGGAACGAGCTGCGCACCAGCTACGAGTCATAGCAGAACTCTAGCGTGTTGGCGTTCTTGCAAAAGGCAGAACGCCAACACACTGACCCCGTTGATGTTGGCAACCTACAAACCAAACCAGGTCAGACTTAACTATGATCGACAACAACTACAGTCAAGCAGGTAGCGGTGGCGTTGGCATCAAACCCCTACCTGCCCCCACAGGCGGTGACGAACTCAGCACATGGCAAGCGCTACGCATGAGGCTAAACGAAAGTGCAGAGGTGCGCGCCTATTTAATGAATGCGCCGATGCTCGTGGCGCTCTTTCTCGTCTCGGCAATTCCCATTGGCTACTCGTTCTGGATCAGCCTGCAAAAATACAACCTGCGCCAACCGAATGACATCCGCTTCATAGGACTGGATAACTACATTTCCATCCTAGGCAATGCCGAGTTTTGGCAATCGTTGCGCGTCACGGCAATCTTCACCTTTGGTGCGCTCATTGGTCAGGTGATCACCGGCATCCTCCTCGCGCTCCTCCTCAACGAAAAGTTTGTAGGGCGCGGCATCTTACGCAGCATCATGCTTTTGCCCTGGGCAATTCCCGGTGTCATTGCTGGCGTCATGTGGAAATGGATCTTCAATCCACGTTTTGGTGTTCTCAATGGACTGTTGCTGCAACTCGGCATCATCGACGAATATCAGTCGTGGGTCGGCTTCGATCCCAACCTGGCAATTGCATCGCTCATCTTTGTACAGGTTTGGAGCGCCCTGCCCTTCAATACCATCGTCTTGCTGGCAGCGCTACAAGGCATTCCAAGCGATCTCTATGAAGCAGCAACAGTGGACCGCGCAGGCATGTGGAGCCGCTTCCGGCATATCACGCTTCCCTGGCTGGCGCAACCTATCATGATCATCATGATTCTTGCCACCATGAATGGCCTACGCGTCTTTGATCTCATCTATGTCTTAACAGGCGGTGGCCCTGGTGACGCCACACGCGTGGTCACCTTTACCGCATGGAAGAAGGCCTTTGATGCGTTAGACTTTGGTATTGCCAACAGTTACGCCTACATCCTGACCTTTTTGACCCTCATCATCGGCCTAATCTACCTGCGCATTCTTTACAAACATGGGGAGATCGAGCAATGAGCGCAATTCCTGCCAAACCTTCTAGAGAGGGCGGAATCAGCGAGAGTCTATACAGACTCCCGATTCCATGGAAGCAAATCTTCATCTATCTCTCTGCCATCTTTGCCTTTGTCTATTTGGCAGGTCCATTCGCTTGGATCGTCATCAGCAGCGTGATGACCAGCGAAGAAGCAGTGTCCGTGCCACCCCACTGGATTCCAGAAAACCCTACACTCATGAACTATGAGGCCTATTGGAACCCGGCTGCCATCGAGAACATGCGCGAAGAACGGCGGCTTACCGTGGGTGGCGTCGTAGCTGCCGTCCCAGTCGCCATGGGCAATAGCATCATCATTTCATTTGCCGTTGCCTTTCTCAACATTGTCATCGGCGCACTCTCGGCCTATCCCTTCGCCCGCAGCCAATTCCGCGGCAAAACCACCTTGCTCGTCCTCTATTTGCTCACGCGCATGGTGCCAGCATTGGCCTTGATTCTCCCTGTCTACCTCGTACTGCGGCAAATTGGCGGATTAAATCAGAAGTGGGGGCTAATTTTAATGTATATGACCTTCACCCTCCCCTATTCTGTGTGGATTCTCAAGAACTACTTCCAAACCATCCCGCGCGATCTAGAAGATGCCGCCCGCGTCGATCGCTGCAACTGGTTCCAAGCAATGATCCGGGTCATCCTGCCTGTTTCATTACCCGGCATTGTTGCCGTTGGCATCTACAGCTTTATGGCTGCGTGGGGCGAATTCCTCTTTGCCATGATTCTCACGCAGACGCCCGATGCGCGCACCATGCCTGTCTTGGTGGCGCAATTGAGTACTGAACTAGGCACAGAGTACGGTTTCCTCACCTCGTCAGCAGTCTTGGCAGTCATCCCACCGCTGGTGCTGGCACTCATTTTCCAACGCATGATTATCTCTGGCATCGGCGCTGGTGCCGTAAAAGGCTAGGAGCAGCAACTATGGCACGCGTTTACCTGGATCAAATCTGCAAAAACTTTGGTGATTTTGTCGCTGTGGACACCCTAAACCTTGATGTTCAAGACAAGGAGTTTGTCACCCTTGTCGGTCCTTCTGGCTGTGGCAAGACCACAACACTCCGCATGATCGCGGGTCTAGAAAAGATAAGCACAGGCAAAATCTACTTTGACAACGATTCTGTGGGGCATCTTCCCGCAAACCATCGCGACATCGCCATGGTCTTTCAAAGTTACGCGCTCTACCCCCACATGAATGTATATGAGAACATTGGCTTTGCCCTCAAGATGATGCGGATTCCGCGCCCAGAAATCGAGCGACGCATCCAATGGGCGGCGAAGATGCTCGGCATCGAAATGTTGCTACAGCGCAAACCGCGTGATCTCTCCGGCGGTCAACGCCAACGTGTTGCCCTGGGACGCGCCATTGTGCGTGAACCAGCCTGCTTTTTGCTCGATGAACCGTTGAGCAATTTGGATGCCAAGTTGCGCGTCAGCATGCGTGCCGAGCTAAAGCGGCTCCACCACGACATTGAACGCACTTTTATCTACGTGACCCATGATCAAGCGGAAGCACTCACGATGTCAGACCGCATTGCGATTATGAATCATGGCAAGTTGCAACAGTTTGGCACCCCCGATGACGTCTATTATCACCCTGCCAATGTCTTTGTCGCTGGCTTCATTGGTAGCCCTGCCATGAACTTTATTGATGGCGACATTGTGCATGAGAACGGCGATTATTACTTTACCCGCGGTGCCCTCCGCTATGAGATCCCACCGCGCTTGGCCCAACGGTTACAAGAGAGCGGACGAACCACCGCTGTGACACTGGGTGTCCGGCCAGAAACTATCGGCGTAAGTCACGAGACTAGTGCTAGCACTGAAGCCAACAATAGCGATGGCATTCTCGGCACTGTCTATGTCGATGAGCCTCTAGGGTCAGATGTGTTTCTAACCGTGCAAGTCGAAAACGCGCACATCATCGTTCGCACCGATCCAGAATTTCGCACCACCTTTGGCGAAAAGGTACGGCTCACCTTTAACCCGCAAAAAGTCTATCTATTTGACCAAAAGAGTGGTGAAGCCATTCGGTGATAAGGCATACAAGCAGATACACAACAAGAGAATGCAGACAGAGCCAGTTCTAACGAACCTATGTCGGACTTTGTCCCCCCGTTTGACACACCCCTATCCCTGGCGTATGATTGCCCGTGAACTGTGATCGCATAGACTTATGATCACAAAGAGTCTCTTCATAGTTCAGCGCTACCCCCATAGAATCGCTAGCCACCTTCGAGGAAGCCCAATAAAGTTTGAGAGGCTTCCCCGAAGGTTTTCGCGAAAGCGGTTTGTTTATTCAATACAGAAGTTACAGCCTGAAGATTCCATCCGCTTACAAAACTATTTACTGGAATACCCACCGCAATAACGGAGAACGTGCAATAATGGCCCATGTGCCACAGGTAGTTGAATTAACAGAGTCGCTGATCGCCATGCCCTCGCCCAGCCAACAGTCCAACGAAGTGATTGCAGACCATTTAGCCAATCTGCTAGAAACATGCGGCTTTGAGATTGAGCAGCTATCGTATATGGATGGAGACCAGCGCAAAGTCAGCTTGGTGGCACGCAAAGGTTCTGGCGAGGGTGGCGTTGGACTCTTTTCCCATTCCGACACCGTGCCAGGTGATGCCAATGGCTGGGAGCCATTTGCACCCACCATCCAAGAACAACGCTTGATTGGGCGTGGCGCGTGTGACATGAAAGGCCCCATCGCAGCAACCATCGTTGCCGCAGCGAACTATAGCCCTGAACAGCTTAAGCAACCGATCACCATTGTCGTTACCGCCGATGAGGAAGTTGGCTATGGTGGAGCCAAACAGGTTGCCGCTGAATCCAAATTCCTGGCAGAAAATTGGCCCACCTACGGCATCATTGCCGAACCCACGCAAATGCGTCCTGTTTATGCCCACAAAGGTGGCGCACGCTTTTTTGTCACCGCCCACGGTCGCGCCGCCCACACCAGCACGGACAAGGGTATTTCGGCCAATTTCCTGATTGCACCCTTCATGGCGGAGATGGCGGAACTAGCTCAACTCTTTAGAAGCGACACGCGTTTTCAAAATAGCGAATTCGACCCGCCCACCAACGGCTTTAACATGGTCATTGACGATGGCAACTGTGCCTCCAACGTGACCGCAGCCAAAACAGTTTGTACGGTCGGTTTCCGCCCAATGCCCAACGACAATCGCGAGGAAGCGATCGCCAGAATCCTCGCCGCTGCCGAAAAGTATGAGCTTGAGACAGATTGGTATATGTTCGAGCCATTTTATGCCGACCGCACCTCGCCACTCATTGAGGTTGCATTGGCTGCCACAAAGTTACCCGCCGCCGAGACGGTGCCTTTTGGCACAGAAGCCGCCGTTTTTAAGGATTATGCTCAGTTGATCATCCTCGGCCCTGGCAACATTGCCCAAGCCCACACCAAAGGCGAGTGGATCGATCTTGCCCAACTCAACAACGCCGTGGACGTCTATCGCCATATCATTGACCACTTCTGCGTCAAGAGTTAGCTGCCCACTGATCCATCATTTAAGAGCAATCTTTTAACAACTATCTCTTGATCTCCTTCTTCCAGCAACGAAACAGGATCAGCCGTCATGTCGCTTACCACTGTCCCCACCACAGCATCACGCACAGTTCAACAACTCTTTGATCTCAGCGGACGCGTGGCAATCGTGACCGGCGGTGCAGGTCTGCTGGGCAAGCAATTCAGCGAAGCTTTGGTAGAGGCTGGAGCCACGGTTGTCATTGCCTCACGTACACTCGAGAATTGTCGCGCATGGGCTAACGAGCTAAACACCTATGCCGCCACGCTCCCCACTTGGAGCGACCGTGATGCCACGAATGCGGCTCTGCCGATTGCTGTCGATGTCACCGATCCCGATTCCTGCACTGCGCTGGTTGCTGCCACCCTAGAGCAATGCGGGCGCGTGGACGTGCTAATCAACAATGCCTACACGCGTGGCACCCCTGCCCCACCAGAAGAACTCACCCCCGAATCCTGGCGCACCTGGCTCGATGCTGGCTTGAGTGGCGTCTTTTATTGCGCACAAGCCGCAGCCAAGCCTATGCTAGCCCAAGGCAGTGGTTCAATCATCAATATCAGTTCCATGTATGGCGTTGTCGGCGTAGATGTTCGTATCTATCCGCCCGAAGTCCCCGTAAACGCATCCGCTGCCTATGGAGCCATCAAAGGGGGTGTGGTCAATCTCACCCGCACGTTGGCAGTCGCTTGGGCACCACAGGGTGTGCGTGTCAACTGCATATCTCCTGGCGGTTTCCCTGGCGCAACAGTCAACACGGAGTTCTACCAAAACTTTATCCAGAAAGTTCCCCTCAACCGCATGGGTAGCCGCAACGATCTCAAAGGGGCAGTGCTCTTCCTCGCCTCGGATGCCGCAGCCTATGTCGTCGGCCATAATCTCTTGGTTGATGGCGGATGGACAGCCTGGTAATTCGCGTCCCGCATCAGGTCGAACCGAGGATGCTTATGCGTTGCACAAGATCACCAATCAGATTGGTTCTTCTATAGGATCTTGTTTTTCACATAGAATTAATGCCTCTCTCACGAGCATGTTGTTTACTACGCGCATCGAATTCGAGGGAATTGCGTCATGCTGTGATAGGATATTAAAGAGGCAACGCCGTAACGGTCGAGTTACGTAGTCCGTAGCGACGTGAAGACGAGGGTTTATTTAGGTCTAATGACTGAACAGGACACGAGTCCAAACAACGAAGAAACTGAAGAGCGACTGGAAGAAGAACGTCCAAAAGTCTCTTTAGGTAAAAAGTCATCATCAGGATGGTTGTTGCCAGCCGGACTGGTTGTAGTCGCCTTGGTGTTATTCTATGGTTGGCAGGAAAGCCGTCCGCCACTTGCGCCATCGCTGCAACCCAGCAGCCAAAACACCCCCACCCTTACACCAACCAGAGCCAATACACGAGTCGCCCAAACCGTTGCAACATCCACGCAGACAGCGACACCCCTGCCACAGCAGGAACCGCCAACAGATACGCCTACCGCAGAACCAGTGACGAGCGTATCAGCAATCGCTTTGCCAACAGTGACACCGACGCTGGTTCCGTCATCCATCGCCACGCGTACAATTGAAATCCGTGGACGAGCAACCCTGCGGATGCAACTGGCAAACGAAAACTTCCAAAGCAGCGGTCAGCCAGTAGACCTGGCTGTGGATCCACGCACCTATCTTCTCGGCGGCGATACTTCTTCGATCAGAGATCAATGGTGTATGCAGCTTGGTAGCACAGGTTTGGTCTTTGCCATGGAGTTCTCCCTTTTGCCCGTCACCGAAGATCTTCAGGTTGACGGAGACCTTCAACTCTATGATGGCTTCTGTGGCAGTTTGGGTTCTTTGGGCGATCTTCTAGCGTCTTCGCCTCTGCAAGTAACCATTCCCACTGGCGCTGCTGCACAAGTACCAGCAAGTCTTCAAGCCGAAGCAAACCTGCTGGGATTAGATGAACTGCTCAATGTCAACACAGGCGTCTTTTTAGAGCTAACCATTCGCAACCCGCAGCCCCGCTAATCGCTATTTGGCAGTAGTTACTCGCGCAGTAGAAACCGTAGCGGGTGGCACTGGTGTGCCGTTGGTTTCCACATGTCCTAACTGGAGCGAGATCAGCGCCGCCGCTTCTTTCAGTGCCGCAGCCACCTCAGCCACCTGATCTCGCCCCAAGCGCGAAGCAGGAGCCGAAACACTAATTGCAGCCGTCACACGACCCGGATATTCAAAAATCGGTGCACCTACACAGCGTGCGCCGTCTTCATTTTCTTGATCATCCAACGCATAACCTGCTTGTCGTGCATGGGCTAATGCTTGCAGGACACTCGTACGCGTGTGCAGCGAAAAGGCGGTGCGCGGCATCAAACGCGATGGCAAATGACGTTCCGGCTCATCTGTGAAGGCCAAGATCGCCTTCCCCAATGCGGTAGAATAGGCTGGGTCGCGGCTACCCAGCGTCGCCTGCATCCGCAGTGAATGGTGGCTCTCCACCATCTCCACATAAACCACATCATAGCCGTCCAAAATACCCAGATTCACCGTCTCATTGAAGCGTTCGCGCAACTCCGTCATCACAGGCAACGCCACATCGCGAATACGCAACTGCTGACCCGCCAATTGCCCCAACTCAAAGAGCCGCGCGCCTAAATGATACATATCTTCCTGCCGGTTATGTGTGACAAAACCACAGTGTGCCAGCGTCTGAAGATAGCGAAACACAGTCGTCTTCGGAAGCCGCACCAAATGGCAAATCTCCGTCAAAGTCAAAGGACGGTGTTCATCCCCCAATGCAATCAATACTTGTAATGCCTTATAAACCGGTTTGACCACATAGGATTGTTCTACACCTGTGCGCGTTATCGTCATCTTTCGTTCACCTATCGAACCAAATCAATGCCTTCTCCTGTCAAACTGTTGTTTCTCCTTATGAAACAACAGACCCTTGACGTGAAATACATCCTACCATACTATGAGTGATAGTTGCCTTACATAAAGCCGCTGGCGAAACAACTTTTTCATCAGAATAGAGACGACCACACCCTTGAGAAATTTGGGTGTTCACCAAATCGGCTCGTGTCCATCCCCCTTTAGTTCATGTTGTTCTCTTGTGAGCTTTTCAGGTATCCACTGTTCAGGCACTGATATTTGACCCATTCTCCCATCGTGATAGATATCATTGAATAATACTATCACCATCTCGCAACCTTCTCGTTTACGCTACTATTTTTTCTCTACTGTTCTTCTTTCTACTCTTTTCCT
>JBBQIG010000192.1:0-8350 GCA_038324715.1 Anaerolineae bacterium
GCTTCAATGTAAGCCACCACATGGGATGGCACTTCACTCAGGTCAGGTCGTTCGATTTGCTCATCCATGACCATTTCCTGTTTGTCCTGTTCGTTGACGTCTTAAAGACAAAATAAAGTCAAATTGCATCAGAATCTCTAAGCATACAGCGAGCTACACCCGGTGTCTGTAACCTAGAGTGCTCTACAACCTAACTTATGATTTACTTTACAACTATTGCGCCAAGATGGTGCACTAAGAGGGAGGGATGCTCGCCGCAATCCGCAAAATGTCCTCGGCATATTGGCGACGCGCGGGGTCAAGACTTTCCCATGTCCCACCTGCCTCTAAATGCGAAAAAACTTTGTCGGGCCCCCAGTTAAAGGCGACAAGCATCCACTCTTGGCGAGTTTGACCCTTTTCATTCAATTGCTCACGCAGGTAATCCAAATAGACTGCACCCACCAGCACATTGCTGTAACTATCAAACGGGTCGCTCGCCTCCACAGCAGGCGCAAACTCGTTCCATGTGCCGGGGCGAATCTGCATCAGCCCCATATCCCCCTGCCCACTCATCGCCAATGAATCGAATCCGCTTTCCAGATACGCTTGTGCCGCCAAAAGACGCCAGTCCAAATCATAGCGCATGGCAACATCTTTAAACATCTGCCCATAGGTCAGGCTGGAATTGGGGATTGACGCGGGTGCAACCGGGGGAATAAATTCAGTTTGTGGCGCTGTCACCACACCTGGATTGGTGATGATTGGATTCGTGTCGCCTGGATTCGGCAGGAGAGGACGCAACGGCGCTTGACCCGCGGGGGTTGGCTCGCCAGGAGCAGTCACTTGGTTGGCACTGACCACTGGCACTTCTCCAGATGGCACTTCTCCAGATGGCACATTGGCTCCCACGGGTGCAGACTGTTCAGTCTGCGGCACAGTCACCAGCGCCCCAGATGGAAGCGACGCAACCGGAACCCGCGTGGGCATTGGCTGATCCATTTGGATCACCAAGGCGACCACGGGCGCGGCGTCTGCCGGAGCAGCAACGACTGGAGCCGCAGGTGCGTTGGCAAACGACGAACGCAGTGCCACCAAAAGCGCCAACCCAGCCAACCCAAGGCCAAAAATCGCCACAATGCCCAACACGGCACTAATTGCCATGTGCCAGGGGCCAATCAGAGCCGCGCAAGCCAACTGTCCATCAACAGCACGTCGCAAAGGCGGCTCGGTTTCTACGCGCGCAACCAAACGAAAAGGCGTTATTTGTGCCGAAATGCCAATCAATGTACGTTGGCGCGTGCGTACTTCGACTGGCACAACAACCGTTTGTCCTGGCTCCACCAACAAGTGCGCCGCGCCAACCATGCCATCATCCAATCCATTGCCACTCGTGTAAAAGGTGAAATCACATTGACGCTGGCGATCTACACCCTGTAAATGAATGGTCGCAGGGTAATTGCCCTGATTGGTGATGGGCAGGCGCAAGGTTGCCACAGGTGCAAACCAGGAGATTTGCAGTTCGCGCGGTTGAGGCGCGCCCACTTTTAACGCAGCATAGCGTTCCACCACCAACGTCGCAGCCAAGCGTGTCAGGTGACCTGGGTAGCGTGCAGCGCGCACCACCACCGCCAGCGCATGATCTCCCGCTCGACAATCAGCCTGACGCGGCAGGACTAGGGGCAAAGTCACCACTTGACGCGCACCTGGCTCCAGATGAACGCGCATGGGCAAATCCGGGCACCACGTCTCATCAATCCACCCCTCAAGGCTAATCTCGAAGAGCGCAGACCAACGGCCTTGATTGCCAATGTTCACCTCTAAAGTAGCTGTTTCCCCCGGCATGACCACAATCTGGCGCGCCTGCATGGTTGCCACGACAACGTCATCATATTGGTCGCGAATAGCGGAAGAAGTGCTTACAGAAGATGGCGCGGTGGCAGGGGGACGCGCCATTAACTCCGACTGAGATGCTCTAGAGGTGGCGGGAATTGATGAAGAAATGCCCGATGATCTATAGTTCGATTCCCGAAATTGCTCATCGGGAATCTCCACCTCCTCAATTAAGGTAGCTTGCCCCTCAATTTCAACCACATGCCAGTTGAGCAGTGACGACGAGATGCGGGTTATCTCACCGTCATTGGGCGTGCTGGCGTCGTTGGAATCAGGATCGGGTGTAGGGTCAGCGGGGTATGGGCCATCAGGTGGCTCCCATGGATCATGATGCATAGCAAAGATCGTAGGGGATTGCGCGCTGTATGTCAAGTCAGCGCAACAAGAATGGAACCACGCGCACATTCACAACGTAGTATGATTGTAAATATGCCGCACAACAGTATCCTATAGCCAAGATTGCGGCTAAATGTGCAGGCGAGCTTCTTTGCCAGATAGATTGAAAGGGTCGTTCACTTGACGTCGAAGTTGATGGAGGAGTTACTGGAATTGAGGGTGGAACCAAAGCGCCGACGCCGCCTACCGTGGTTAGGACTCTTGGCACTCGTGGGTCTAGTGACAACGATTTTGCTCTTCCCATGGATTTGGCGCAATTGGGTTGAATGGCGCTACCAGCCTGTGATCTACAACGCCGATAGCTACGTTAATAACTTTAGCAACTTGAGTGAGGATGGTACATCCCCAAAAGTTGCCATTGTTTTTGGGGCACGCGTCTATAGCAACGAGCGACTAAGCGCCATGCTGCGTGACCGCGTTGATACTGCCATTGATCTCTATCATGCAGGTCAGGTCGATAAACTCTTGCTTTCAGGTGGGCAAAATGGGTTGGAGTATGACGAGCCTACAGCCATGATGTCTTACGCTCTAGACCGCGGTGTACCGGCAGAAGATATTCAACCCGACTATGGAGGGCGACGTACCTATGATACCTGTTATCGAGCAGATCATATCTTTCAGGTCGAGCAAGCGGTCTTAGTTACCCAAGAATTTCATCTACCACGTGCGTTGCTCCTCTGTGATCAGCTAGGCATAGAGGTTGTGGGTGTCAAAGCAGATCGCCGTGTCTATGATCCACGCTCAATTGCTTGGTCAGAATCACGCGAAGTCCCTGCGCTCGTTGCCGCTCTAGTCGATCTAGTGCGCCGCCCCATGCCCCCCATCCTGGGCGAACCAATTCCTCTACAGTAACATCTGAAGAACCTACACATCAGCACCTAGCCCTTCCTTGGAGCGGGGAGCCCTGGTATCGTGAAAAAGGCAGGAGGTGAAGCCCGAGGAAGGTTCTTTCTGTTTCCACCCCATCGGAACTACATCACCCGCTACAAAGCAAAAAAGGGAACCCGGTCTGGATTCCCTTTTTTGTTGCCTGTTGCACTCCACAAACAGATTTACACAAAGACCAGCCGGTCCACCAGCATGGCAACAAAGAGCAAAAACAGATACAAGAGCGAGAAGCGATACAAAGCCCAGCGCCTCGCAGTTGTGTCATCACGCATCATGTTCAAGACATAGCGGATGAAGACGATGCCAAGCAGAGCCGCCATGACAAAATAGGCCCACCCCATGAGTTGGAATGGGGTCAGCACCAGCGATAGCCCGACCATGATCAGGGTATAGATGAAGATCTGACGTTTTGTCTCTTCATCACCCGAAACCACCGGCAACATGGGAACGCCAGCATTAGCGTAATCTTTGCGACGAATGAGCGCCAGTGCCCAGAAGTGTGGGGGCGTCCAGTAGAAAATGATGGCGAAGAGCAAGAGCGATGACCAAGTGAGCGAACCCGTGACGGCTGCCCAACCAACCAAAGGCGGAATTGCGCCCGCACCACCCCCAATCACAATATTATGTACTGAATGCCGCTTGAGAACCACAGTATAGATGACGGCGTAATAGATATAGCCCGCCAGTGCCACCCAAGCGGTGAGTACATTGACGAAGATTGCCAGAATGGCAAATGCAAGGGCTCCCAAGAAAAGCCCAAGCGCGAGAGCATGCCAAGCGGGAATACGACCACTGGGAATCGGGCGACGACTGGTTCGCCCCATCTTGACGTCAATGTCCCGATCAAAGTAGCAGTTAATTGACTGCGCACCTGCTGGCATCAGCCAACCGCCAAGCAGGGTCCAGAAGAACACGCTTAGGCTTGGCAGGCCTGCGGGTGTAATAAACATGGCAACCAAGGTCGTAAAAATCAACAACGTAATGACGCCTGGTTTGGTCAGACTCAGATAATCCTGAAAGAGCGAGGGCGGAGGGACAACATCCGTCTGCGTTTTCGCATCCACAGCAATTGTCCGCTTCAACGGAGGAACACGCACAACCATTGTTGCCAACACCACAACAGCCGACCACGTAAAGGCACCCATCGTGAAATGGGTCAGGCGTGCAGAGGCTAATGACATGCCTTCACCACTATCCGCCGCAAGCACCAGCAATAAACCAGCGATATTTTGTGCCACAATCAAACCCATTGCCCAAAACGCCGCCGGTCGAAAGGCTCTTTCGTTATGGGTACGCATGGCCCAAATGGCAAGGCCAAGAATAAGCACAGTCGCTGTCGCCGCCACACCGCGATGGAGTAATGTAAGGCTCGCTTGGCTCTCAATGGGCGCACAGAGTGGGAAGGTTGCGCAAGACCACAACCCACCAAGAGTGGTCGCCACTGTACCGAATATCAACGTGAGATAGACAAAAGCAACTCCACTAAACGCCAAAATTCGCTCGCGCCGCCAGAGCGCTTGTACCCGCACACTGAGCTGCTTTGGAGGGGGCGCAAGACGTGCCACAATGAACCAACTCACGGCACCCCCCAATCCAAGCAAAGCAATGCTATTGAGAATGCTCCCAAAACCCGTTGACCAAGCAACACCCACCAAGCTCAACAGATAGACGAGCGCAGCAAGTGAAATGGTCACCATCCGCCACAAAGGGCGTGTATTTACAGGAAGACGTTCCTGTTGCATAAATCCTCCATATATACCCTTCAAAGAGACCCCAAACCGAGCGCATCATCGTTGCCTAGTTTTGGTCTTCTCAATTAGCTTCTACGTGAGTAGAGTGGCAGACGGATAGATTACCCATCATTCAGTACATTATACCTACATTATACCCTCACCCCTGCCGATAACCGGCAGTTTTTGAAGCTTTTGAAAAAATTATCAGCGTGATCAACTTTATTTTTCTGCGTTTTGGTATCGACTCTATTCAAGCGGAAATTTATTGCGAAACTCCTCACTCAGATACATTTGTCCATCTAAGACACTTTGTATCGCCTCAAGCAAGACCTGCGGATTGCCCTTCGTGACATAGCCCCAAGCGCCAGCAACAAGCGCACGCCGAACATACTCAAGTTCGTTGTGACCAGAGAGCATGAGGCAACGCACTTCACTATACTGTTCATGAATCAATCCAACAAGATCAATGCCACTCATTTTCGGCAAGGATACATCAACCAAAACGAGATCAACGTTCAGGTGGGGCAACTGCTCTAAGGCAACTTCGCCTGTCTGCACCACCGCGACTACGGTGTGACGACCCTGCCTATGCAGAAAGCGTACCATAGAGCCGATCAGAGCATGGTTGTCCTCAACGATGAGAAGATTAGCCATAGTTGATTGCGGCTACCCTTTCGTCTTGCGTATGGGGCTGCACAGGGTGACTCGAGTCCCTTGCCCTGGTGCGGACTCAATCTCGACGTGCCCACCCACCAGTTGCAGCCTCTGGCGAATGCGCAGCAGTCCTTGGCTATTTTGCTCGCTCTGCATCCCTGCATCGGAATTGAAGCCATGCCCCTCATCACTGACCGCGATACAGATCTGACCCTGTTGGTGGCTCAAGGCGACCGCTGCCGTCGAGACCCCAGCATGTTTGACGATGTTGAAGAGCAACTCACGTACAATCTGAAAAAGCAGCACGCGCAGATCTTCATCGGGCAAAGGCAAGTTCGCCTCTGCCTGCACCGTGACTGCCAGTCCATACTGATTCTCCATTTGGTGCGCAAGCCAACTCGTCGCCTCGGCTAAGCCTTCATCGTGCAGAACGGGGGGGCTGAGATCCACGCTGAGGCTGCGGGTAATTTGGATCAACTCATTCAGCGACGCCTCCATATCCGCCACGGTCTTGCGGGCATCCACCCGATCGTCCCCGTTTAGCGCATAGAGTAGATCTGCGAGTTGGAATTGGATTCCATACAGACGCTGTTGCAGATCGTCGTGGAGGAGCTGCGAAATGCGACGCCGTTCCTCTTGCTCGCTCATGGTGAGTTGCGTCACCAAAGAGCGCACTTGTTCTGTCCGTTCCACCACGCGTGCTTCCAGTGACTGTGTTAATTCGCGCAGACTTTGCTCGCTCGCCCGCAGTGCTTCATCTGCATGCTTGCGTACCGTGATGTCGGTGAAGAGGATTGCAACTCTGCACTCTGCTGGTTGTCCAATGCGAAAGGCATAGACATCGAACCAGCGATTCATGGCCTCGGAATTATTTTCAAAGCGCATAGATTCGCCTGTTAACGCTACTTTGCCGTAAGTCTCAAACCAATGCGCTTCCAAGTTTGGCACAAGTTCGCGCATGTTTTTGCCCACAGCTTGGCGAAGACCTGTCTGGCGCTCAAATGCTGGATTCATCTCTAGGAAACGGTAATCAAATGGGTTGTTGTTTGCATCGAACAACACCTCAATGGTGCAAAATCCTTCGTCAATCGCCTCAAACAACGTTCGATAGCGTTCTTCGGATTCGTGAACTGCCTGGCGAGCAAAAACTTTTGCAGAGATGTCGTGAAAATAACAGACCACACCATAGCGTCCATCTGGGAGCAAAATGCGGTTGATCTGCCATCCATAGTACTCGGTTGCGCTTTGGTCACGTCGCTCTATGATATGTTCGGGAACCCTATACGGTTCTCCGCTCTCAAGCGTGTGGCGAAATCTTTCGACAAGTTCATCCGCTTGCTCCTGCGGCCACAAAATATGGATAACCTCGTCAAAATTGCGACCAATTACTTTTGGAATGTTCCCAAAGACTGGCATCGCAGTAGGGTTCACGCGCGCAATACGGAAATCGGCATCAACTAAATAAATGCCGAGCGGAGCCTCATTGAAGAGTGTCTGTAACTGCGCCTCGCTCCGCACCAATTCGGCAATCAAAGAGCGATCCTGCTCCGTCAGTTCATCACCCAGTCGAACAGATTCACCCGCACCGGGTGAGGAAACATAAAGTGGAGAATCCCCTTCTTCTTGATGGGACTCCATCTGGTGTTTTTGATGTGGTGATGGATCATCCGTAAGACCGGCTAGGTAATCAACCGATACACCTAAAGCCAGCGCCATTGCACGCACGACCTCTAAGCTAGGCATCTCGTTACTGTTGCCTGATTCTAACTCAGCTATGTAGTTTGCCTCTATAGATACCTTGTGAACATTAGAGTTGTTCCTTAATAAGCCAGGGAGAAATTCCAGAGGCCAGCGGAGATGGCAATGACATCGTCTTGGAAGTTTTCCCGATGATTGCGGAAGCGATCCACCAAAATGTTATAGCGTTTGATGCCGCCGATGGCGTGTTCAATCAAGATGCGGACTTGGCTTAAGGCTTTGTTGTCCGCCTTCTGGGCCTCGGTCAAGCAAGTGTCAGGTTGCTGCTTGCTTTTGCGCGGTTTCTTGTGTGGGCGTTCAATCTGCTCACCCACATAGTCGGTTTGGATGCCAAGATAGCCTAAGTCAACGAGTACGGAAAGGCCAACGAACCAGTCAAGTTCAGGGGAGAGTTCTGCTTTGAGCATCTTGTAGTCATGATGGTGACCTGTAAAGGTGTAGCCCAGAAACACGATCACTTTTTTCGTGGTCGAAATCACGGTGTTCTTGAGCGTATGGCGTTTTTTTTGCCACTGTAATGCTCACGCTGTTGTGTCTCATCCTGCGGTCGTCGGTACGGGCGTTCCGTGGCATCAATGATGATCTGGTCAACGCCTTTCAGCGCCAGCGCCAATTCCTCGACGGTTTTGAACTCGCGCGACGGCATCATCCCCAACTGGACGAGTGTGGCATGTAAGAGCGGCGAGAGCCGATAGACCTGCGTATGCGCCTTGGAACGAGCCAGATTGAATTGCGTGCCCAGCACATCAAAGGTCGGGTAGTTCTTGTAATAGTAGAGGACAAAGAGTAGTTTGTCTGCCATCGTCGGCAATTTACTTTTACGTCCGCCGCCTGGTTGCCTTTGACGCTTCCCCCCTTGCACCGCTTGTTCGTACTCGGCTTGGCGTTTGGCTTGATACACTTCACTAAAGGTCGGCAGCAGTTGTGAAAATTGCGCTTGCGACAGTCCCGTTAAGGCCCGCATCTGGCGATCATCTCGAATTTCAAGTACCATCAATAGGCTCCTTTTTGACTATAGCCTACCTCATCTTCTATTTGGGAACAACTCT
>JBBQIG010000193.1:0-8348 GCA_038324715.1 Anaerolineae bacterium
GCAGTTTGCGCCGGTCATTCGTTTTCTGAACCACTTACTCAACGCGACTAGCTAAAACGTTCTTCCAGCCACGGATCACCCTTCATGTGATAGCCTGCACGCTCCCAGAAGCCAGGACGATCAGCCGCCATAAACTCAATACCACGCAGCCACTTGGCACTCTTCCAGAAATATTTCTTGGGTACCAACAGGCGCAGGGGAAAACCATGATCCGCCTCTAGCGGCTTGTTATCATAGCGATAGGCAAGCAAGGTATCGTCGTCATCCAATACCTCCAGGGCAATGTTGGTGGTAAAGTCATTTTCGCAATGCGCCATGACATGGGTGGCGGCGGGATCGACCTCAAAGAGCTTAATAAAATCTCGCCAGGGAACACCTGTCCAGGTGGTATCCAGCTTGCTCCAGCGTGTCACACAATGAATATCTACAGTTTGGGTTTTGGTGGGCATTGCTTTCAGGTCAGCCCAAGAGAAAGTTTTTTCCTCCTTGACTAGCCCAAAAACACGCAAGTCCCAGTTTTCCAGGTTGCCATAGCGCGGCGTGGAGCCATAATGCAACACGGGGAAACGCTCGGTCACAAATTGTCCGGGCGGCACGCGTTCGCTCACCCGCTCCTTAGGCACGTTTGTCACGCGCTTAAGCCGCTCTACCCGCTTAAAAGGATTCTCGAACTGCATAGGGTTTCTCTCTTTTCAACCTATTCCAAACTATACCTAGTATCTTGCCTGATATCTTGCTGGCAAAAGAGACACTAGCGCATGGTCAACGCCATGACGGCCTTTTGCACATGCAAGCGATTTTCTGCCTCATCATAAACCACCGAATTTGGCCCGTCAATCACGCCATCAGTGACTTCGATATTGCGGTCGGCGGGGAGACAGTGCATATAGAGTGCGTTGGGCTTTGCCAGCGCCATGCGTCGTTCGTCCGTGATCCAGTCGGTATATTTACTCCCAATCTGCGCGCTCTCGGCGTTGTCAGATGTGGTGAGCAAAGCGCCCCAACTCTTAGGATAGACAATATCTGCGTCCTGAAAACCTGCATCAAAATCGTCCAGAGTTTCAAAACTGCCACCATGCTTTTTCACATTGTCCTGGGCTTGCTGAACAATGTCGGGCATGAGCTTATACTCGCTGGGATGGGTGAGGCGCACATTCATGCCAAAACGGGTCATTTGCAAAATCAAGCTCTGGGGCACGGAGATGGGCTTTTGATAGCTGCTGGCATACGCCCAACTCACATTGATGGTCTTGCCGCGTGGGTCGCCCACCTTCTCGATAATGGTGAGCAAATCGGCTAAAATCTGGAAGGGATGATAGACATCACATTGCATGTTGAGCACAGGCACGCGACTGGCAGCCGCTACATCATTGATGTACTGGTTGCCCACGCCCCAATCACACTGGCGAATGGCAATGCCATCATAATAACGCCCATAGATCTCGCCGATCTCTTTGGCGGTGTCTCCGTGGCTGATCTGCGTTGTGTCCGAATCGATAAAAGCAGCGTGCCCACCCATCTGTGCCATACCCGCTTCAAAGCTTGATCGAGTGCGGGTGCTGGTGAAGAAAAAAAGCAGAGCAATCGCCTTGTCACGCAGCAAGCGATGGGGAACTCCCAATGCACGGTCGCGCTTGAGCTTGAGCGCCACATCAATGACGGTTTCAATCTCTTCTTTGCTAAAATCCATGTCGCTGATAAAGTCGCGACCGCGAAGATCAGTTTGCATTGTCTCTCTCCTGCGGGCTGTCCCCGCAGCGCAGTAGAATGGCGAATAGATTGCTGCGCAACGCATATCCGTTAGCGATTGTCCACCTGAGGGCATCCACCAACGAAAATCGTTTTGCAGATGAATAGCTGGCATTGTACCCTTATCAAGGCAAAGCATCAACTGCATTCAGATTGTTCAATCTCCGCCCATCATGTATGATCCACACCAACAGAGTATTCGCCCATCCGTGCGGTTGAGATTTCTACACCAGGTACGCCGCCACAGCCTAAGTCCACAGCCTAAGTGAGGAATGAGCCTGACTATGACAACCTCGACAAATGCAAGCAGTCGCCGTTTAACTCGCCCGATGGGGCTTTATTTTGAAGAATTTCAGTTAGGTGACAGTGTAAGTAGTGCCACGCGCACGATTACCGAGGCCGATGTGGTCAACTTTGCCGCACTCTCTGGGGATTGGAACCTGATCCACACCGACGCTGAATATAGCAAAGAGCATATGTTTGGTCAGCGCGTGGCGCATGGGTTGCTCATTCTCAGCGTTGCCAGTGGTCTCTCTGTGCGCCTGGGTTTTCTGGAAGAGACAACACTCGCCTTCCGCAGCATCGAATGGAAGATGCAGCGCCCTGTCTTTATCGGCGACACCATCCACGTGCGCGTTACTGTGGAGGAGACAAAGGCAATGGCACGGCTGGGAGGTGGTTTGGTAAACTTTAAGGTGGAAGTGCTGAACCAGAAGGATGAGATCTGCCAAAAGGGCAATTGGGAAATGCTGGTAAAGGGCATGAATACGTAGATGCCGAACATTGCCACATTTTATGGCATAGCTATCTACATGTATCTAGAAGCACACGCGCCTCATCGGCTTCCTCATTTTCATGCATATTATGGAGAATATGCGGGTAGTTTCTCGATTGAAACACCAAATCTACTTGAGGGAGCGTTGCCCCGTCGCCAATTGCGTCTAGTGCTGGCTTGGGCGGAGCTACATCAGTCCGAGCTATTGCAAAACTGGCAGCTCATGCAAGATGGTCGGCTACCGCGGAAAATTGCTGGATTGTGAAATTAAGGAGGAGAGCAATATGTCTCACCGTCTCTATCATGTAACTCACTTCACCATCATCCGTGATTACACTTTGCACGTTTATTTTGATGATGGGAGTGAACAGACGATTGACTTTAGTCCCGTACTCTATGGCGAAGCACTTGGCCCTCTACGTGACCTTACGCTCTTCAATCAAGTGATGCTCGATCCCATTGCCCACACGCTAGTATGGCCGAATGGGGCAGACTTTGACCCGGAGACATTGCGAAACTGGCCTGACTATAGTGATGAATTAATAAAACGTGCCAAGCAGTGGGACACAACCACAGCCTCAGCGGATTAAAGAAAGCAACTTCCATGACACCCATCTACGACCGACCCATTGATATTTTACGCACGCTTGTCCGCTTTAATACCACCAACCCACCCGGAAACGAGGAAGCGTGTATCGGCTACGTGCGCGAGCTATTGGAGGACGCGGGGATTCCCACCACGTTGCTTGCCAAGATGCCCAGCCGCCCCAACCTGATTGCACGGTTGCCGGGGCGTGGAGAAGCGCCGCCCTTTCTCTGGCAGGGTCATGTAGATGTGGTGACAACGGAGAAGCAGAAGTGGTCACGTGATCCATTTGGGGCAGAGTTGATCGATGGCGTGGTTTGGGGACGCGGCACGCTGGATATGAAAGGCGGCGTTGCGATGATGCTCGCAGCCGTTTTGCGCGCCAAAGCCGAAGGATTCCAGCCAGCGGGAGATATCATCCTCACCATCATGGCAGATGAAGAAGCTGCCAGCGACTATGGCGCACGCTTTTTGGTGGAGGAACACCCAGAGCAATTTGAGGGGGTGCGCTATGCCATTGGTGAAGGTGGCGGCTCCTCGCAAACCATTGTAGACCAGCGTTTTTACCCCATTATGGTGGCAGAAAAGCAGGTCTGCTGGATGCAAGCCACGTTGCGAGGCAACGGTGGGCATGGTTCAATGGCCTTTCGTGATGGGGCAATGGCGAAGTTGGGTCGCATGTTAACCGCGCTCAATGCCCAGCGCTTGCCCGTCCATATTACCCCTGTTACGCAACAGATGATTGCCGCCATTGCCGAAACAATGTCAGCCCCGACCGATGCCGACTTGGCGCGCCTCTTAGATCCAGCACAGACCAACGCCGCGCTAGATGCACTGGACGCACAAGGCATCCGCGCCGCGCGTGGGCTGGATGCGCTGCTCCATAACACAGTCAATGCCACTGTGATCCGCGCCAGCAACAAAACCAACGTGATCCCCAGCGAGATCGAGGTAGAACTTGATGGTCGTGTCCTCCCCGGCTGTACAGCGGCAGATATTCAAGCAGAGATCCACGCGATTGTGGGTGAGGATGTAGAACTTAGCGTCATCCGCCACGACCCTGTGGTTGGTACGCCTGACATGACCCTCTTCCCCTTGCTGGCAGGTTTGATCCGCGAGGCTGATCCCAGCGGCGTGCCGATTCCGTCCATGGTAGGTGGCTTTACCGATGGGCGCATGTTTGCGCGTCTAGGCATCCAAAATTACGGATTCCTGCCCCAAAACTTACCCGCCGATTTCTCTGGCGCAGGTCTCGTCCACGGTGCAGACGAGCGCGTGCCCGTGGAGACTATTGAGTTTGGAACGAAGGTACTCTACCGGCTGCTAGAGCGCTATCAGGTGTAAACTCTTGCCACTTTAACCTCGGTTCGTTTCGGGCGGCAAAACGCAAGGACCGAAGGTTCTATAATGAACAAACCGAAAATCGTTTGCCTCCGCTCCAGAGGAGCCAATCTTGGTGACGACTGGATGGAGCATGGCACTGTATCCGTAAAAGGCACAGTCTCAAAGAAGCGCGATAGAGCAAACTGACTATTCAAGCCATATTTGTAGCCCACACAATACTCCTGTGTGGGCTATTTGGATTGGATGTATTGCTTACATCTCAGGGCGCACATGTTAAATGAATGGCTCAACCTTTTTTCCATGCCCAATAGGGTGATCCAACCACTTACAAAGTGATGGGGATTTTGCTAGAATGGAGGGCATGAGACCTGACTTCAAACGTATTTATTGGCAGAAGAGTATTGATGGCAACCTAGAGTGGCGGGCGAACGCTGAAGCAATCTTAGCGCGTTTTCCTGAGGCTGAGGTGATTGCGGTGGAGTCGCATTGGGGAATTGAAGAGCTTTTTCAAGCAGACCCGAACGAGTGGATGAAGCATAAACGGGAAAGTTTGGTGCTAGGGGTCAAGTCTAGCTTGCGCCATACGCCCAACGGTCGTTCTGCTAATTACATTGCCGCGTCCGTCTCTAATGGTTGTCTGAGCAGTTGTCAATATTGCTACGTGGCACGACGTAAAGGTGGCTCTAACCCGCTGACGATCTTTGTCAACATTGAGCAGATTGCCAGTTCGATCCACCGCCATAGCGTCAAGCTTGGGCCCAAGCTCGAGCCAGATCAATGTGACGAGCGCTACTGGACGTATGATATTGGCTGCAACGCCGATCTATCGCTAGATGCCCTGGTCTGTGATCATCCAGGCTATCTGGTGCGAGAATTTGCCGCCATGCCCTATGCCAAAGCAACCTTTGCCACCAAGACGGTGAACGATGAGTACTGGGTGCAGCAAGAGCCGCAGGGCAAGACGCGCATCCGCTATTCGGTGATGCCGCAACAGGTGGCGCGTTATGTAGATATTGGCACAAGCCCAGTTAGCGCACGCATCCAATCAGTCAACACGCTGGTGGAGGCGGGCTACGAGGTTCATTTTAACTTTTCGCCCATCCTGATCTATGACGATGAGGCGTGGAAGCAGGATTGGGTTGAGCTTTGGCAAGAAATTGACGATACGTTGACCCCGCAAGCCAAGGCGCAGTTGGCGTGTGAGGCGTTTTTCCTAACCCATTCGTCAGAACTGCATGAGGTGAACATGGCGTGGAATCCGCGAGGCGAGGACTTTTTGTGGTCGCCCGCACTGCAAGTTCCAAAGAAGAGCGACCCGCAACTCTTAGTTTATGACTATAAGCTGCGCCAACGCGAACTAGCTGCGTTCAAAGCAAGTCTGCACCAGCATCTACCCTATTGCCCGGTGCGCTATTCGTTCTAAAGTTTCATACCCGCGACCAGCGAAAGCAGAACTGCGACTTTATTCTCTCGATTCGTGCCTGTTCTGTTCGTAGTTAAGTCTCCTCTGCGTGATATGAGTTACTAAGGTTGATGATAAAATCAGTAGGAGCGAAATAAAACGACAGATGCTGGTTCGTCCCAACGTCCCAACGCATTCATTTGATGGTAATTTGATGGAGATCGCACCGATGTCAGTTCAAGAAGCCCCTTCGCAACACCGTACACGTGACACACTTGAAAATGTACTCGTTGTTGATACGGATGTACATATCAATGACACCCCCCAGGCATTGATGCCCTATTGTGATATGCCCTGGCAGAAATCACTAGAGGTGCTTTCTAATGTTCCCCAGCGCACCCTCGATATTCCCGCCTTCTCGGCTGGGCTTGGCTCGCTTTGTGCGCCCTTTCCAGGTGGGCCAGAGGGCAGAAGAGTTCATACACCCCAGCAATTGCGTGAAGAGCTATCCGCGATCTCAGTTGATATTGCCGTTCTCTTCCCCGACCAACTGTTGAAGATCGCCACGTTGCCGCAAAAGGATTATGCCGCGGCCTTGGCACGTGCCTATAACCGCTGGATTGTGGATCAGTGGTGCTTGAAGGAGAAGGGGTTGCTTGGCTGCATTATCGCCGCGCCGCAAGACCCAGAGGCAGCGGCACGCGAGATTGAGAAGTATGCAAAGGAGCCGGGCATTGTCGGCATCTATCTGCCCTGTGCCGGAGTTGAACCGCTGTGGGGACATCGCGTTTATAACCCGATCTTTGAAGCGGCAGAAGCAGCGAATCTGCCCGTTTTGCTCCACAGCGTAACGGTCATCCATCCTGTATTCCCCTGGCAGACGCATCAGTTTGATACCGAGCTAGCACGGCATACACTGGCGCACACCTTCTCGATGTCAGCCAATTTGGTGGATATGATCACCACGGGTGTTCCTGTACGCTATCCCAATCTGCGTATTGCTTTCACAGAAGCGGGGTTGTCGTGGGTTCCGTTTATTATGAATCGGCTGGATAAAGAGTATATCGAACGTCGCCGCGAAGTACCGTTCCTCACCGAGCGCCCTAGCCATTACATCAAAAAGTTCTTCTTTGCCACACAGCCCATTGAGGAACCAGAGGATCCAAGAGATCTGGTGAAGATCGTCGAGTTGTTTGATGGCGAAAACCAAGTGATTTTTGCATCAGACTGGCCCCATCACGATTTTGACCACCCTTTGAAGCTCTTCCAAGCGCCTTTTTCGCCAGAAGCCAAGCGCAAGATGCTGGGTGAAAACGCGCTGCGTCTCTTCAACATTGATCGCAATGGCAACCGGCTAAATCTCTAGCAACAGGCATCTAGCAAGGCAAAGAAAGAACTTATGTCGCAGGAAACTATCGCACAGGAAACCACATCGCAAACAACTGCCTCTCCAGAAAGTCCTTCTAGCAATCAGGGATCTGGCAATCAGGTCTCTGGGAAAAAAGAGGATGTTGTCGCGCGCCTTTCCGAGTTTCCTCCAGGTACACATCGTGTGGTGAAGGCTGGACGCCGTGAGATTGGCGTTTTCAATGTAGATGGCAACTTCTATGCGCTGCCGAATCTCTGCACACACCAGTTGGGGCCGCTCTGCAAAGGCAAAGTCTCAGGAACAATTGTTTGCAGCAAAGAAACTGAGTGGAAGTTGCAATGGGGCTTTGAGAACGAAATTGTCACCTGCCCCTGGCATGGCATGGAGTATCACATCCCAACCGGCACTTGCCTTGCTTTTCCAGAGATCCGCCTGCGCTCGTATGAAGTCTGGGTCGAGAATGAAGAGGTCAAGGTAAGGTTGTAGGGGTAGGCGTGTAGAGGGAAGTAGAGGGAAGGCGCTAGAGGTTGTTGCCGAATGAATGATGCTGAGAAGAAGAATAGCATAGCGCCTGAACGGCTGATTGTTGTGGAAACCGATGGCACTTTTATCGTTGCGTCGGAAGACGATCCCAGTGATTGGGTTGCATCCTTTACACAGGACGAAACCTTTGCGGCACAAGAGTGGGCGGAACGGATGGCCGATCTCTTTAACCTTCGTACACAGGAGAAGTGGCCTGATGACCCAGCAAAAGCGCCACCGTTTACAGGCAGCCATCATCCGCAGAACGCACAGAGTCAGTCGCAGAATCAGACACAGACATAAAGGGACTATGCAATGATTCTGTGGTTCATTCTTTTTGCAATTGCGCTTCTACTCTTTGGCGTTGTCTTATGGCGCACAGGTCACAGCGCCCACAATGCGACTGGACTGCCCACAGGCGAAGTTGTCTATACGGATACAGGAGCGTGGGAGCAAGTGCCAGAGTCGCTACGCTCACGCCGCTATGGATTGGTGGGCAAGCCCGATTATTTGGTGCGGGTGCAAGAGGGTGGCAAGACAACCCTTGTACCTGTAGAGGTGAAAAGTCGTCGTCGCCCGCCCACCACACCCGACTCGCACA
>JBBQIG010000194.1:0-8330 GCA_038324715.1 Anaerolineae bacterium
AGTCGGGTTCGAGTGTGGCGATCTTTTCCAAGTTTGGCTCTTGGCGAGTGCCCACATCCACCACATCGGCGTCAAGCTCCACTGGCACTTTTAGCCAGGTCTGATAGCCTTCAATATCCGCCACGCCTACAGGCTGCACACCCAAGGCCAACAAGTCTTCTAGGTAAGTCCATTCCAGCACTACAACGCGTTGAGGCGTGGCGGGCAATGTGATTTCGCCCAATACATGCTCAATTACCTGCGCTCCGTCTGTTGCTCCTGCTGTTGTTGAGGCCGGGGCAGATTCAGCCGTGGGAGGCTTCGTTGTGTCGGATGTGGGCGCTTGTGCAGCAGGTGCAACACAGGCGCTTAGGAAGAGCGTTAGGGTTAAAATGAGCGCAAAAACTCGTTGATTCTTCAACATAATAAGATGATCTCCACTTGAATTTACTTCGTTTGTTATGCTATTTCTTTGTAGGTCTATCTGTAGGTCTGTAGAGAATTAGCATAATTAGATTCGCACAGAGGGTGTCAGGCTCGCCGTCTAGGTAGCCACAGACCTTGTACAGTATTTCACAACTTTAACAAGAATCAAGGGGGTAGAGGTGGAAAAATTAGTGTGGATGGCTGCGGTTTGCCTAAAGCTTCGAGCTAAACGTTCTTTAAGTAGGGAGGTAACGGTGGTTAACAAAACTGGCAAAGCCTGTGAAACTTATCCTGATGTGTAGTGACCTTTTCTATGCTTCTTCGTCATTATTTTTAGAAATTTCTAGAGCGAATTATTGGGTGTTATTTCTAGGGAGTGATACAAGTGGTTCAACACAAGAGGTACAAGAGGCGCACCTTTAAGATGCTGTGCTAGCGGGTTAACTTTGTTTAATCGGCTAGCGGTTGATCTGTTCATATTTTGGTTCTCAAGAGATTTGATTTCTTTGCGTCTCTATGATATGATGGGCTTTGTTAGAGGCAGACTCGCGAACTAGTTTTGCGTTTTGGCTGCCGAATCCAGGGGTGTGCGCGAAAGTGGGGATTCCCCACTTTTCTTGTTGTATGGAGATTTGTCATCATGCAACTGCTATGCTGACCCTTGTGCTAACAATTAGGTTGTAAGTTAAATGCTGCTTTTAAGAACTATAAAGCAGCCTTGTGTAGCTCGGACGGCGATTTAGGTTGAGGAATTCAGGTAAGGGGTAGCTATGTCGAAGGCTTTAATTGCTGGCATCAATCAGGTTGCCACTGACAAAGGTCTCGATCGTGAGGTCATTTTCCAGGCAATTGAAGCGGCGTTAATCTCCGCTTACAAGCGCAACTATGGGTCAATTGCCAACGTCACGTCGGAAGTTGACCGTACTAGTGGCGATATGCGTGTTTATGCCGAACGCGAGGTCGTGGAAGAAGCGATTAATTCGCGCACGGAAATCACCTTAGAGGAAGCGCGCAAGCTCTATCCGACAATTAATTTGGGCGACGTTGTTAAGGTGGAGAGTCTGCCGGATAACTTCGGTCGCATCGCTGCCCAAACCGCCAAACAGGTGATCCTCCAGCGCATTCGTGAAGCCGAGCGTGATACGGTCTTTGAAAATTTTGCCCATCGTGTGGGTGAGATGATCAACGCCCAAGTTCGCAGCACCGATAATATTTCAGGCGCTGTAACCGTCATGCTTGATGAAAAACACGAAGCCATGTTGGTGCGCGAAGAGCAGATTCCAAATGAGAAATTGCGCCGTGGCGATTATGTCAGAGTTTATGTGGTGGATGTTCACAAGAGTACGCGTGGACCCGTCATCAAATTAAGTAGAACCCATCGCAATCTGTTGCGCCGATTGATGGAGCAGGAGATCCCCGAGGTGCGAGATGGCACTGTGGAGATCAAAGCCATCGCTCGTGAGCCAGGTGCGCGTAGCAAGGCTGCCGTGGTAGCAACCGTGCCAGGTGTTGATCCTGTGGGTAGTTGTGTTGGTATGCGTGGGTTACGTATCCAGAACATTGTCAATGAACTCGCGGGCGAGAAGATTGATGTGGTTGAATGGAACACAGACCTTGCCAACTACATTGCCAATTCGCTTAGCCCAGCCAAGGTCAACAGCGTCTTGCTGGATGAAACTAGCTCGATTAAGACTGCAATTGTGGTCGTGCCTGACCGTCAGTTGAGCCTTGCCATTGGCAAAGAGGGGCAAAATGCTCGCTTGGCTGCCAAACTTACAGGTTGGCGCATTGACATTAAGAGCGAAAGCGAAGCTATGAAGGAAGGGCTGGATCGGCTGGTGGTTGAGCAAAATCAAAAGAGCCGCAGCTCCGACCTCTTCTCGGTGGTGGAACGTTTCTTGCAAGACGACGAGAAGCCCGCTGTCAGCCTGAGTGAAGATTTACTCAGCAAGGCCGCTCGTTCGCTGGAAGAGATGGAGCCGCGCACCGAACGCTCGGAATCACTTGAACTACCGTCGTTGGAAATGCCTGAACTATCTGGTGATCGGCCTGACTTCAGCGATTTGTGGCCTGCCGAAGGATTCGACGTGCCAGAGATGCCGTTCAGCGAGGAATTGGAACCTGGGGACGAGCCGAAAGAGAAGCAGGAATTGCCATCTGCTGCAACTTCACGCCAAAAACCAGAACACCAAGAGCCAGAGCGTCAAGAACCAGAGCCTCAGGACGAGGATGCCAAGGGCATTAAGCGTGTCGATAGCTTGCCACAAGTGATTACGGCGGACATGTTGCGGGCGCGTAAAGGTAAGGCACTTGACCTGCCCGCGGACTTTGAAATTCCAGCCGAACTCCTCGTTGGTTTGGATGAGGACAGTGAAGATGCGTGGGACGACGACGATAAGTCCCGTGGCAAGGGCAAACCGGCTGCGAAGCCTGCTGCAAAAGGCAAGGCCAAGAAGCCAGCCAAGCCCGCCGCATCGAAGGGGAAGAAGTGGCGACCCCAGCTTACGGATGATGACGAATAGACTTTGTAAGCACGAATGAGTGTGCTATTTCTAGCGAGCTTATGAGAGCAGGCGTGAACTTTCCCGGAAGCTGTACGGCTTCCGGGAAAGTGATCCAGTCGGTTGGCTGTTTCTGCACTTATTTCTCAAGATTGTTGATGTAAGATTGCTTGTAGATTCAAGTAGGTGGGCATGATGGCAGACAAGAGCCGAGGAACAAAGCCCAAGCATGTGCCGCAACGCACCTGCATTGCCTGCCGCCAAGTGGCTGGTAAACGTAACTTGTTGCGGCTAGTGCGTACGGAAAATGGCGTTGTGCTAGACGCCAGCGGCAAATTGGCAGGACGGGGTGCGTATTTGCATCCCTATCAAAGTTGTTGGCGAGCGGTGTTGCGGGGAGGGCGCATTGAGCAAGCTCTACGCACTCGCTTAAACGAGGAGAATCGTCAAGCGTTGCTGGCATTCATGGCGACATTACCCGAATCAGAAGCCACAGACGTGGATAGCACTGACGTGAAAGTGGTTGTTGAACCAGGTACGACGCCAGACGCAGCATCAAAATAATGATTCAGCTATGCCCCGACCACTCAATTGTGAGCAATTATGTTGGTTGACGTATAGACTCTGGGGTAGGGCTTTGTGGTGAAAAGTACAAAGCCTGTAGATAAAGTATGTAGTAAATTGAAGCGGAAGACGTGTGGAAGAGCGAAAGTATCAGGCAAAGATTGTATGAATCACGGTAAGAACGTCTCATGAAATGCCTTTTTGTTATGCACCTAGTGCATTCTAATGGCAACTTGTGACCAGGTATTCCAGAGTAGGGCGGCGAGGCGGCGCAAGCAAGCGCAACCCGCCAGGGGCTGCAATTTGGGGAGATCGAGTATGATCTAACCCAGACTGCCTACTCCCCTCCTTCCCCTCTGGATTCATCCTGCCTTCATCTTGATTATATAATTTCATCGTTTGATGCTCGCCCCACACACGGAACGCGGCACATCAGTGGATGGTCGCGCCGACGAGTTGTTGGAGAACGGTGTGGGGCGTCTTAAGTATTAGAGCCATGTGCTTCTTATACTGCGCTCATTTATCGCTTCAGGGTGACTCGCTCATGCAAACAGGAGGTTTGGATAAATGGTAGCGAAAAGTAAAGTAAAATCCCGCGGGAATGACTTCGAAGAAGAAGTAATGGGCGAAGTCAAACAAAATGGTAAAGGTAAGGGCAAAGGCAATAGTCGTGGCGAAAAACCTGCTGATCTAGCGCCAATCGAATCTGTTGTGGTGGAAGATTCCATCACCGTGCGCGACCTTGCGAAGTTGATGGAACGCAGCCCGATTGATTTGATCAAGGTCTTGATGCAATATGGCATCATGGCCCCGATTACCCATAGCATTGATCATGATACTGCGGTCATTTTGGGTGAAGAACTAGGCATCACTGTCAAATGGCCGGAGTCGGAAGATGACGGCGCTGTTGATGCTGAACAGAAACCCGAAGATACACAGGCTGCACAGACCTTTGTCCAGCGCGTGCGCGGGGCAGAGAAGACCGAAACAATGATAGAACGTCCACCAGTGGTCGCTGTCTTGGGTCATGTGGATCATGGTAAGACAACTTTGCTTGACCGAATTCGTCACACCAATGTGGCGGGGGGTGAAGCAGGGGGTATTACACAAGCCACGGGTGCCTATCAGGTAAACATCGACGGGCGCAAGATTACCTTTTTGGATACACCCGGTCATGAGGCGTTTACGTCTATGCGTGCTCGTGGTGCCCAAGTAACTGATATTGTCGTGTTGGTCGTGGCAGCGGATGACGGTGTAATGCCGCAAACCCGCGAAGCCATTAGCCATGCTCGTGCTGCTGGTGTGCATATCATCGTGGCGATGAACAAGATTGACAAGGCGAATGCCAACCCGCAACGCGTGATGGAAGAACTCGCCCAAGAAGGTCTTCAATCCGAACAATGGGGTGGTGATACCATTGTCGTGGAGATGAGCGCACTAACCAACCTGGGCATTGATGACCTGCTAGAGAATATCTTGCTGGTTGCCGATGTGGAGAGTTTTGTGGCGAACCCACAGGGCAAATGTGTGGGTACGGTTATTGAAGCCGAGCTAGATAAGTTCCGAG
The DNA here is from genome assembly GCA_038324715.1 of Anaerolineae bacterium. GTDB lineage: Bacteria > Chloroflexota > Anaerolineae > Caldilineales > Caldilineaceae > QEUY01. The sequence goes on from JBBQIG010000194.1 coordinate 5,038, forward strand.
GTGTAACCGCCACGTTGCTGGTGCAAAACGGTACTTTACGCCGTGGCGACGCCGTTGTGGTGGGCAACACTTGGGGACGCATCAAGGCGATGTTCAACCCGGATGGGCAGATCGTCAAAGAGGCTGGCCCCAGCGATCCTGTGGTGATCTTGGGCTTGCAAGAAGTGCCCAAAGCTGGTGACATCTTTGAGGTGATGACCAGCGACCGCGAGGCCAAACTGGTCTATACACAGCGTCAAGATGATGTGGATCGCGCTGCCCAAGGGGTTGTGCGTCCCGTGATGACATTAGAAGAAGTCTTTGCCCGCTTTGAAGGTGGCGAGACCAAAAATCTCAACCTTATTGTGCGTGCAGACATGCAAGGCTCGATGGAACCGGTGCTCAAGAGCCTGCAAGACTTGGAGAACGATGAAATCGGCGTCAAGATCTTGCAAGCTGCAATTGGCGATATCTCCGAGTCGGATGTGATGTTGGCAGAAGCCAGTGAAGCCGTGATTATCGGCTTTAGCGTGGGCGCTGACAAAGCAGCCGTGCAACGTGCCGAACAGTCGGGTGTGGAAATTCGCCATTACGACATCATCTACAAGATGATTGAAGATGTGCAAGCTGCACTCACCGGGATGTTGGAACCGATCTATCAAGAGGTTCAGATTGGTGAAGCGAGGGTGTTGGAGTTGTTCAAGCTGCGCAAGGGTGTTATTGCCGGTTGTACTGTGTTGAGCGGCGTAGTCCGGCGTAATGCGCTGGCACGTGGCAAACGCAATGGCGAAGATCTAACACCAATGGCACGCATTGATACGCTACGCCGCTTCAAAGAGGATGCCAGCGAAGTCCGCACGGGCTTTGAGTGTGGCATTAAACTGTCGGTTGGGGATGATTTGCTCGAACCGGGTGATACCATCGTCGTCTATGAACGCCAGCGCACGCGCTAATTTGCGTCTGGTTTGGATCATGTAGTTCCTTGGGCTTATCTAGTAGATTCTAGGAAATCCTGGGGAACTGCATATAGTGAGGTCGAGAGGAGGGTCTATGTCGACCATCCGCCAACAGCGGGTCTCGGAACTTCTGTTTGAAGAACTGAGCATTATGATCGCCAACGAGTTGAGCGATCCTCGTCTTAGTCTGGTGCGGGTAACCAGTGTGGATGTGAGTCGTGATCTGCGCAATGTAAAGGTTCAAGTCACGCATGATGATGATGAACTACCCAAGCGCGAAGTACTAGAGGGGCTGCGTCATGCGATGCCCTACTTGCGTCGCCAACTTGCTGTGCGTTGTAGCTTGCGCGCTGTGCCCGAACTGAATTTCTATTATGATGACACGCCGGAAAGAGCTGCACGCGTTGATGAATTGCTCCGCCAGATTGCGGCGGATCGCGCAGCAACCCAATCGGATGAGACCTCCGCAAGCTCCTCTGAGACACCTCCTGCCGCCCCTTTTGCAGAGTAATCCTGTAGGATTGTGGGTCTGTTTAGTGTAGCTAGACGTAAAAGATGTTAACGTGCAGGTCAAGGATGATGATTTTCGTCCTTGACCTGCTTTTTTGTAACAAAATCTTGCATGGAGAATTCTATGCCTATAGACTTTTATAGTCTGTGAATGTACTGCGTGAGATGAGGCACGAAAAGATGATCGAACCTGCATTGCTGGACGCACTTGCGCGCGCCAACCAGATTCTCTGCGTAAGCCATGTCAAACCTGATGGGGATGCCGTGGGTAGCCTTTTGGGGATTGGCTGGATCTTGCGCCATTTGGGCAAGCACCCCACATTGGCGCTGCAAGATGAGGTGCCAGGTGAACATCAACGGCTGCCAGGGGCTGAGTTGATCATCACATCACAAGATGCCAGCTATCGCACCCAGGTGCAAGAGCACCAGTTTGACATGGTGATCTGTGTGGATGCCTCTAGCCCAGATCGAATGGGCAACGCTTACAATCCATTGGTGCATGGGGATTCCCCCCTGCTTGTGATTGATCACCACATCACCAACACCTATTTTGGTAGCTTGAATTGGGTTGACCCCACTTCTGCTGCCACTTGTCAGATGTTGGCTTACCTTGCCGATGCATTGGGGGTGACGTTGGAGGGCGAGTTGGCGGAGTGTCTGTTGACGGGGCTGGTGACAGATACGCTCTGTTTTCGCACCAGCAACACCGATGCCGCTGTGCTGGCGGTTGCCCAACAATTGATGCAAGGGGGAGCCAACCTGGTTACGATTACTCAACGTACAGTAAACCGCCAGCCATTTGCGATGATGAAGCTGTGGGGGCTAATGTTGCCCTCTGTGCAGCTAGAGGATGGTGTCATCTGGGCGACGGCGGATCATCGAGTCTTTGACCATGTTGGGCTGCCTGTGGGGGATACAGGTCTTAGCAGCTATCTAGTCACCGCTGATGAAGCGGCAATGAGCGCGGTCTTTGTGGAAAAGCCTGATGTTGCTGGTGTTAGCGTGGAATGTAGCTTTCGGGCAAAACCAGGCTACAATGTGGCAACGATGGCATTAAGTTTGGGCGGCGGGGGGCATCCTGCTGCATCGGGTTGTACAATTTTGGGTACACTTACAGAAGTTGTGCCAAAGGTCGTTGGATTGATGAAGCAAGCACGTCTGGAACAGGCAGCGCAATTGTCCCATGTCGACTAAATCTGTTGTTCCCAATGGGGAACCTTCCCGAGAGCTGACGGGGCTGCTTGTTGTTGATAAACCAGGGCTAGACCCCAGCAATCCCAGCGCACGGCTGTGGACAAGCCACGATGTTGTGGCACGTGTGCGCCGTCTAAGTGGGCAGCGGCGCATTGGGCATACGGGCACGCTAGATCCGCTGGCGAGTGGACTGCTCATTCTTTGCCTGGGTCAAGCGACACGCCTTGTTGAATATTATCAGGGTCAAGCGAAGAGCTATCGGGCGCTGGTGGCGTTGGGCGCGGCAACCGATACCTATGATGCGGCAGGGCAAGTGACTGAAGAAGCCGAGGTGCCGTTGCTGCATGCAGATCAGGTGGAAGCGGCATTGTCGCACTTTCGCGGTGACATTATGCAGACGCCTCCGATCTATTCCGCGCTCAAGCAAGAGGGGGAGGCGCTCTATGCCAAGGCGCGCCGAGGTGAAGAAGTGACGGTTACTGCTCGTCCTGTCACGATCTACGACTTGAGCCTGGTGGCGCAGACGCCTACGACGCTCACGCTGGATATCACCTGCTCGGCAGGGACTTATATTCGCAGCCTTGCCTATGATTTAGGTCGGGCGTTGGGAACAGTGGGTCATCTGGCGGCATTGCGGCGCACATCTGCTGGAGG
>JBBQIG010000195.1:0-8275 GCA_038324715.1 Anaerolineae bacterium
CGCCAGAAGATCGGTGTCATGTTTGGAAGCCCAGAAACCACCAGTGGTGGTATGGCGCTTAAGTTCTATGCCAGCGTGCGCCTCGACGTGCGTCGCATTGAATCCATCAAACAAGGCACGAACGTGATCGGCAATCGCACCCGCATCACCGTGAAGAAGAACAAAGTTGCCCCGCCTTTCAAAGTTGCCGAGTTCGACATCATGTACAACGAAGGCATTAGCACCAGTGGCGACTTGGTTGACCTGGGTGTGACGCATGACATTGTGACCAAGCGGGGTAGTTTCTATAGCTATGGTGACATTCGTCTTGGTCAGGGGCGCGAGTCGAGCAAAGAGTATTTGCGCGACAATGATCAAATGGCACTTGAAATCGACACATTGATCCGTCAAAAGGTAGGATTGCCGCCACGCTCAAGCAACGGTGCGGCTCCTTCAAAAGCAGCAGGGGCAGCTAGTATTGGCGAATCTATCTGATACAGAGCTACAGTTAACCAGAGAGTTGACCTGTATATCTTGAATCAAGTAGCGCACAGCCTGTTCTTGTTATAGACGAATCCTCCACGAAACCTGGTTCAGCAGGCAAGTGGTAGCAGCGGTACTATTGGGCGGTGATGGATGGCGGAGGTTCCAAGTACAGACAAGTGGTTTTGCACACCGCTTGAAGCAAGGACACACGGAGCTTTACTCCATGATTGTGTGTCTCCTGCGCTGTAGCGTCGGCTACAGCGTTTTTTATTGGCGCGATTTACTTCATATGTCAACTACTACATACATAACTTTATCTTTGAACTTTGATCTAGTTATCTTATAGCTCAAACGCATGATGGTTCAAGCGTATGTACAGAATGGAGTGTGCCGTTATAAAGTCGTTTAATCTATGACCCTATGTGGGTATATTGATCCTATAGAATCTGGGATCCTGGATCTAACATCTCCAATCATATAGGCATGTTGGCTAGGAACCCCACAGCATAAGGAACTGCCTATGGACGCAGTAGCGATTATTCTCGCCATCTTGGTGGGAATTGTGAGCGGCGGCGCAGCAGGCTATTATGCCTACCGAGCCGGACGCACACGAGGACTTCAACAAGAACAAGAACGTCAGAAGTCACTAATTCAGAACGCGGAAGAACAGGCCCAGCGCCTTTTGACCGATGCAGAAACCGAAATCAAACGGCGTGAACTGGCAGTAAAAGAAGAACAAGTCCAGCTACGCAATGAGATGGAAGCAGAGCAGACAAGACGCCGTAAGGAAGTAGAACGCACTGAGGAACGATTACAGAACCGACTCGATAGTGCAGAACGTCGTCTTGAACAGTTAGAGGCACGCGAACGCAAGATTACACAGCGTGAGACCAAGCTCGACCAGCGAGCTGCCAAGCTCACGACGATGGAAGAAGAATGGGCAGCCGAGCTACAAAAGATTGCCCAGATGACTTTGGAAGAAGCGCGTCAGGTGTTGCTAGAACAGGCAGAGCAGACTGCTCGCCAAGAAATGGCACGCACCATTCGCGAAGTAGAAGCGGAAGTCTCGGAAGAGGCAGACCGTCGCGCCCGTGAGATCGTCACCATGGCGATTGAGCGCATCGCCAGCGATCATGTCTCTGAGTATGCCGTCAGCACGGTAGATCTCCCTTCTGACGAAATGAAGGGACGCATCATTGGTCGCCAGGGGCGCAACATTCGTGCCATTGAACAGGCGGTTGGGGTGGATTTGGTGGTAGATGATACCCCCGAAGCCATTATCATCAGCAGTTTTGATCCCATCCGTCGCGAGATCGCGCGTATGGCACTGAGCAAGCTCGTTGCCGATGGACGTATTCACCCCACCCGCATCGAAAAAGAGGTGGAACAAGCTCGCCACGAGATCGACCGCATGATCTTAGAGGCCGGTGAACAAGCGACCATCGAGACCAACACCCAGGGTATTCATCGCGAAATTCAAAAGCTGCTGGGGCGATTGAAATTCCGAACTTCCTACGGGCAAAATCAGCTCTATCATGCCATTGAGACAGCCCATATTGCCGCCATGATTGCGGCTGAACTCCATGGGAATGTTAAGGTGGCACGCTTGGGTGGCTTGCTCCATGATATCGGCAAGGCAGTCAGCCATGAGATCGATGGCCCCCATGCAATTGTGGGTGCAGAAATTGCCAAGCGCTATGGCATCAATGAAATCGTAGTCAACTGTATCGCCAGTCACCACGGTGAAGTAGAACCCCAGTCCATCGAAGCCGTCATTGTGGCTGCGGCGGATGCCATTAGCGGCGCGCGACCTGGTGCACGTCGCGAAAGCTTGGAGACCTACATCAAACGAGTGACTGAGCTAGAAGAGATTGGCAATAGCTTTGAGGGCGTTAGCCAGACTTTCGCCATCCAAGCCGGTCGTGAGATTCGCGTGATTGTTCGTCCGGAAGCAGTAGATGACTATTCTGCTATCCAACTGAGCAAGAACATTGCCAAAAAGATTGAAGACAATCTGCAATATCCCGGACAGATTCGCGTCACGGTCATCCGTGAAACGCGTTCCGTGGATTATGCAAAGTAGCTATATAAGATAAAGCAGCCTCATTGCAGAACTTATCGCAATTGCATATCTTTCTAGAAGTTTTATGTCGCCTGTTTCCGCAATGAAGCAGGCGACATTTGTTTTAACCAAATATTTTCAGGCTAAAAAATGAATCTAAATCTATATTTGCCTCGTATACATCATGAAGCTTTCAATAAGCTTACAAATTAGCCAAAAGAGAGATGTTGCTGTAATTCTTGCGGCTGTGATAAAATCGCATGAGACCGACGGCGAGATCATTCAAAGTTTTTGGCACAGGCATATCGTCATTCCGCTGCTCTCTGCGGACAAACTCCTACCTAGATTATTCTATTGATAGACACAGACTTTATAGATACAGACAGAGTAACGCAGATTCTTTAAGACGAGTTGTAGGCACTGTCAGTAAACCTACAAGCCAGTTGCGCGGCAAGGACAGACCCGGTACTCAGATTGAGATGATGTTTACGCTCAGCCAAGTTGTTACTGCACTTAATTATTATAGAAACGTCGCAATTGCGTATCCATTATGCAATTAAAACGTCAATATGATATGACAACCATTGGCTAGTAGATGTCTTCTTCTCCAAGGGCACGATGGTCTAAACAAGTCTTTCGTGCACAAATGGATTATTAAGTGATAGGAGGCATACATACATGGCTGAACTCATCAAAGTGTCTGCCCAGTCGCGCTCAACGGCTGTCGCTGGCGCAATTGCTGGAGTCATGCGCGAGCAGGGCTATGCAGAAGTGCAGGCGATTGGAGCAAGCGCCGTAAATCAAGCGATTAAGGCGATTGCAATTGCTCGTGGGTATCTGGTACAGGATCAGATTGACCTGGTGATGGTACCAAGTTTTACCGAGGTCGAAATTGAAGGTAACGAACGGACTGCCGTCCGTCTGAGCATCTTCAAGCGTCCTGTACCGGAAGAAGTCGTTGCTTCGGCATAACCCCAGCAGACTCTAAGTAAGGTCTAAGTAAGTTAGATGCAGTTGTTAAGGCATCCGCACTTATAGAATCTGCACCAATGAAAAACGAGAGAGGCTACGCCAGCCCCTCTCGTTTTTTGTTCTCAAACTTATTTCTCAAACCTACTGAAGAATGACTTGTTGCGCCTATCTTCAGGGCTTATTCATGGCTTACTAGTCAACAGTCTTATCACCACCTGGACGCTGTTGGCGTGGGCGACGACGACGACGACGTTTGCTCTTACCACCCGCGGCACCAGCGTCACCTTCATCTCCATCTTCTTCGCTGGTATCTATCTTCGCCTCTTCATTGGCGCGTGCAGCAGCCTGTTGCTTGCGTAGCAAAGCATTGTCCTCTTCAGCAGTAGAGCGGCGCTTTACAGTACAGCCGCCACAGGTTCCACAACTTCCACCACTGCTGCTCTTGTTCGAGATCAGATCCATCACCGCAAACTCTGCCAACGCCATGTTTTCCAACATGACCGTGACAGACTCCTTGAGTGGGTGCACATGGCGCACACGCCCAATTCCCTGGGGTGTTACCACTTCTGCCCCCAGCTTGGGCATCTTTTTGTTCTGCTCTTTGTAATTGAGATCTTCATAGGAAAGGCAGCAGAGCAAGCGCCCACAGACCCCGCTAATTTCATCGGGATTCAGCGGCAATTGTTGATTCTTTGCCATGCGAATGCTGACAGGCGTAAACTCACGCAACCAACTGGTACAGCAGAGTTGGCGACCACACTTGCCGACTCCATCCAGCAGTTTGGCCTCATCACGCACGCCAATCTGTCGCATCTCAATCCGTGTACGGAAGACTCTTGCTAAGTCACGCACCAGGTCGCGGAAATCAATCCGCGATTCTGAAGCAAAGTAGATCAAAAGCCGTCCACCATCATAGTTATATTCACAGCGGACAATCTTAATATCAAGACTGCTTTCGCGTGCCTTGGCGCGACAGATTGCCAGCGCCTCCGCTTCTTTGTGCTCCCACAAGTCCTTTTGAACCATATCCCAAGCGTTGGCTCGGCGCACAACTCCCTTCATCTCTCCCACCACATCGTTATCATCAATCAAGTGGGGAGGCTGCACAACCTGGGCAACTTCTTGGCCTTTGGCTGTGTCCACAATCACAAAATCACTTGAGGCCAGGTCGAGAAAATCTCCTGGGCTAAAATGATATAACTTCGTTACGGGCTTAAACTGAATCCCGACAACAACTGGCATAATTTATCGTCTCCGCTTCGAGGACGGTGAACATTCTTAAAATTCAACTCATATTCGGCAACCGCAAGAGCAACACATCCAGCGCCAAACGGGTATTGACCGTGTGATGCAAATAGCCCTCTATGCGTTGAAGTGTGTGAAGATAATTGCGCACCACATCAGGCTCTAATCCTGCGGCTTGGCGAGCAATCTCCTCTTGATAGTCAACGTTACAACATGCTTCTGGACAGCCGACTTGGGTGAGCAGTACATCGCGCCACCAAGTTGTCCAAAGTTCCAAAAGAGCAAATAACTGCTCATTATTACGGCCCGTCGCCATTTGTTCGGCAAAGTTGAGGCGGTCGATGCGATTGGCCTGAACTAACTCTTTTAATTGGGTCAACTGCCCTTGTCGCCGGCTTGCACCTTCACGGTCGGCGAACTGTTGCACAGCCCAACCCAAACGTCCATTTGCCAGCCGAGCCAGCAATGTGGCTTGCTCCACTGGCGTATTCCACTTTTGTACCAGGGCATTTTCTACCTCTGGCAAGGACAACGGACGCAATTCCAACACCTGACAACGACTGACAATGGTGGGCAACACGCTCTCCCGATCCAGCGCCGTCAAAATCAGAATCACAGAGTCCGGTGGTTCCTCCAACGTCTTCAAAAGCTTGTTGGCAAAAGTCGGGTGTGCATTATGAAAATCTTGAACGAAGAAAACCTTATACCGAGATTCCATGGGACGCAATGCTGCCTCATGGATAATCTCCGCTGCCTGCTCCACCCGTAATGTTCCATCCGCCCGATCTACCAACCCATCCTTATTCAATGGCTGCACAATCCGCAAGTCGGGATGATTGCCATGTTGCATGAGTTGGCAAGCTCGGCACACGCCACAAGGACGCTTTGCGGGGTCTGTACAAAGCAACGCCTGCGCAAAAGCGCGCGCAAATGTACTCTTACCCACCTGAGGTGACCCTAACAAGAGATAGGCGTGGCGCAGGCCACCTGCAGCGGTTTGGAGCGTGCGCTGGAGGAAGTGTACAGCCCAGGTATGACCATAGACAGGCCATCCTGTTGACTGGAGATCAGCGATGGTTTCCAACATTACACCTATTGTATCACAGGCAAAAATAGTGCCAAAAATGATTGTTATGCAAACTTAGTCCTGACCCACTGCGCAAAGGCGCAAATAGAGAGCCAAACATGATATAATAGCAGCACAGGCTCACCTGTTCTGCTGTTTTGCCTACGATTCGAGCCTGCTATGAATACCCTCTAGTGACTTCCTTTGTCATCTCACCAGAATACTGTTGTCATGCCATCCATCGTCGTTGATCAGTACTATTTAAAAGGGAGAGCAAGAGCTAGATTGTACTGGCGCGGGCTGCTCGTCATGCTCATAGTTACAATGGTCACAGCTTGTGGTGATCGCGCACAGCCCAACCCCACTCCGCTGCCACCACTCACCCCCACAGCCCTCACCCAACCCACGCCGGGTACGACTCCCGAAGCAGGGAGCAATGTTCAACTGATCTTGTGGATGCCAGCCTTCACGGGGGTAGCTTCAGGAGGTAATGCCGGAACCATTCTCGACAATGCGTTCCATCAATTTGAACAGCGCAATCCTAACATTAGGCTGGATATTCAAGTAAAAGCCGACAGTGGCACAGCAAGCCTCTTTAATTTCTTGCGTAGCGCACAACAAGTGGCCCCTGCAACCCTGCCTGACCTTGTGCTCATCAACACTAAACAGCTTTGGCAGCTTGTTGATTTGGGCATTGTGACGGCATTGACAGAAGATGAGCAACTGGATGCAGAACTGTATCCCCTAACCCATAGCGCAATCCTCTATAACACACAGGCAATGGGGATCCCCTATGCCATTGACCTCATACACCTTGCCTATGCCACCACGGAGGTTGACCCACCACCCAGCAACTGGATAGAGTTGTTGGAAGCGGATCATCCTTTAATTTTCCCTGGTGCAGAAAATGCCTCACCTGCTGCGACATTGCTTCAATATGTGGGAGCAGGTGGTAGCCTCTTAGAAAATGGAAGCGTCAGCGATCCTGCGGCGCTAGAGCAACTCTTCACCTTTGTTGCCCAAGCGCGCGATCAGAATATCATTCCCACTACTGTGGTTGAAATACCTGGATTCAGTGCAATGTGGCGCGCGTACACAGAGCAACCTGGAAAGCTAGCAATTGTACAAGTAAACCAGTTCTCTCCAAATGCAACAGGCATCGATCCCCCCGCCTACAGTCATGTACCCACACTCAGTGGCGAGACAGTTACTATTGCAGATACATGGGCCTTTGCCGTCTTAACTCAAGATCTTCAACGTCGCCAATTGGTATTGGCTTTAGTAAGCGAACTCCTAGCGCCAGAGGTGCAAGGGCCGTGGAGCCAATTTGCAGCTCGATTGCCCAGCCAGCCAGCAGCGTTTGCTCTTTGGACAGCACAACCAAACGGCTATAACGATTTTCTTCAACAACTCCTCGACAAAGCCATTGCGCCCCCCAACGGCCCCGCATTTGCTGATTTCGCTCGCCGCCTTCAAGCAGCACAAGCAGGCGTGCTACGCAACGAACTAACGCCGGCTGACGCCGTCAATGCCATTCTCGTTGTTGAATAGCATCCCCATACAACTTTAGGCACAATCTCTGTACAAGTAAACAACCGGCAGTGAATACTCATATATCTATATTTCTGCCCTCGCAACTTTTTACCTTTACGCCAAACCCGCCCCGATTGAACAAAACTTATCAACTGCACAAGTCAAAAATATGAGTCAAAAACAAAAAAGAGGGGACGCCCCAGAATCTGGGACATCCCCTCTTTTTGTTTCTTCGCAAGCTGGAAAAGCTTACTTGACGTCGACTACAGCGCCTTCAGCCTCAAGCTTGACCTTGGCGTCTTGGGCAGCGTCCTTGGTAACTCCGGTGAGGAGTGTATAGGGAGCGCCTTCGACGGCATCCTTGGCCTCTTTGAGACCCAAGCTGGTCAACGTGCGGACAACTTTAATCACGTTGATCTTCTTGGCGCCGCCTTCTTTCAAGACGACATCGAACTCGGTCTGCTCCTCAGCGGCCTCTGCTGCAGCGGCAACTGGGGCTGCGGCTGCGACGCCTGCTGGGGCTGCGGCGCTAACGCCCCACGCTTCTTCCAGCATCTTGACCAACTCTGAAGCCTCGAGCAATGTCAGGCCGTCAAGTTGTTCCTTGATTGTTTGTAAATCTGCCATTTTTATAGCCTTCCTGGTTAATTCAATTTATCACGAATTTAGACAAAATCAACGGCGTGGCTGCCATTAAGCAGCTTCGCCACTTTGTTGCTCAACATGGGCATTGATGACCCGTGCCAAACTTGCAGTAGGCGCATTGATAATACGCGCCAGGTTTGAAGCTGGGGCATTGATAGCACCCAACACCATTGCCAATACTTCATTCTTGGATGGTAGATCGGCCAGTGCTTCTGCATTACTGCCCATCAGCACAGACTGACCCAACAACGCACCCGTAATTTCGCGAACCCTCTCGGCCTTGATCC
>JBBQIG010000196.1:0-8212 GCA_038324715.1 Anaerolineae bacterium
AGGCGGTCTTTCAGTGGGCGCTTACCGTGGGCAAGGAATATTATGATGCGGGGCTGAATGCTTCGGCGGCACTGCGTGAACGCTATCAGCGCGCCGACATGACCTTTTTTAGCAGTATTCGGGGTATGCTTGGTGGACGACTGCGGCGTATCTATTCAACTGGCGCACCCCTTGCCCCTCACTGGACTGATTTTGCCGAAGCGATTGGACTGTTGCCCCTCAACGTCTATGGTGTAACCAAAGCCGGTGGGTTTCCCGCGGCAAGTCGTCCCAGCAGTCGCCGCGCCGGGTCAGTTGGGCGCATTGCCCCGGGTTTTCAAATTCGGATTGCGGATGATGGTGAGGTGTTGGTGCGCGGTGATACGATCATGCGTGGCATCTGGAATCGCCCCGATGTGACGGCGTCACTGATTGATGATGAAGGGTGGCTTTCTACTGGTGATCTGGGGCGCTTTGATGCCGATGGCTTTCTCTATCTCACAGGGCATAAAGATTCCCTGCTGGTACTCTCGACTGGGCGTAAAATCTTTCCAACAACTGTGGAAGAAGAACTGACTTCCTCTCCCTACATTGCCCAAGCTTTGGTCTGTGGTGAAGGTCAGCGTCAAATAGTGGCGTTGATTGTTCCCGACTTGAAGACAGCACAGGCGCACCTCTATTCCCAAAGTCTTACCAGACTTTACCAACCCCTCACCCTCAACGATCCAGCTCTCGTGGAATTGATTGCCGATGCAGTGCAGCAGACCAACGCCACTTTAGATGAGTGGGACAAAATTTCTCAATATACCCTGCTCGAAGAGCCTTTCCACAACGAAAATGGCGAATTAATTGATGATCTTGATGCACAACGCACGCTCATCCACCAGTGTTATGCCAAAGAGATAGACGAGCTTTTTCCCGCGCCTCTGCCCTTTGTAGACAAAACCGTGACGCAAGTGCAGTTGGAGCCAGAGCAGTTGCGTCAATTGTTGGAAAAAGAAGACATTCTGGATGCGTGGCTTAATGATGCGGGGATTAGCTTCTTAATTGATTTGGCGCGCGCCAAGCAGATCGATGCTCCTTCGTTGGTGCATATCTGTGAGACTGTCGCTGCCATTGCCCAGATGCAAAACGAGGAACGTCCTCTTTCTACGGCGTTGGTGGTGGGCAACCATGCACAAATTGCCCGCGTCTTGCCCGAAAGCGCATTGCAATTGCGTCAATATGACCACATCCGTCACATGCGACGTATTATTACGTCGCTGGCAAAGATTGTAGATGGCATTGTGCTGGCCTTTGCCGTGGACAAACATGGCTTTGTGCGTGGCGTCCACCGGCTACAAGTTCCGCTGGAGCAGACGGGGAGTGACTTGCCCGGCTTGCAGTTTCGCCACCTTGCTGCCATCGCCCGCGCTTGTGACGCTGTTGTCTTTTCGATTCCGGTGGGTGGACGCCAGGTACGCGTCTTTGCAGATGGGCAACTTGTGGGACGCTATGTGAATGGCGCGTGGATGAGCGAAAACTTGGCGCAAATCGACTCTACTGTTTTACATCTGGCAGAACGTAAAGGCTTTGATGTGAATTTATTGAATCGGCTGCTGCGTTGCGCCTTCACGCTCTCCGAACGCAATCTTGGCGCAATCTTGCTCATTGGAGATGCTGATGAGGTTTTGCGCCGTTCCGACCGCGCCGAAATTCAAGACGTAGCCACAGTCAGCGTTTTGCCTGTGCAAGAACTTTCTGACGAGGAGTTAATCGCGTTTGCTCGTCAGGATGGCGCGACAGTCATCGACACTTCAGGCGAGTTGCGTGGTTGCATGGTCTTGCTGCGCCCTGCAGCTGCCACCCAAGCGCAAGTTGGCCCTGGCAGAGGGGCGCGCCATAGCAGCGCCGCCAAGATGAGCGCCGAAACGCACAGTCTTGCAATCACCATCTCACAAGATGGCCCTATCGTCGTCTATGACGATGGGCAGCGCGTGCTGTCGCTGTAAAAGCACTGCATAAGAGTACGGAGAAGAGTACGGATCCGCGTCGTTCTCATTTTGAGGGTCATTGTATGTATACTGCTCTCTACATGGGATATTAGTAAAGTAGCTTTATCGAGGTGCAGTCGCTCTATGTGCAAACGCCACCCCTGCTGCGGGCATAAAGCAATGACTGTCGCGCCGCCGCGCTCAATAATTTTCGCGCTTGATTCAAGAAGGAGTGAGGTGTGACCCGCAAACCAAACATCATCCTTATTGTTGCCGATGACATGGGCTATGGCGACTTTGGCGTCTTTAACCACGGTCTGGTTCATACGCCCACGCTAAACCAGCTGGTGGCGGAAGGCACTTGCCTCACTCAACACTACGCTGGGTCACCCGTCTGCTCGCCGTCGCGTGCCGCGCTGCTCACCGGACGCTATCCCCATCGTACCGGTGCCTTCACCCCCCAAGAAGTCCTGGGTCTCGACCGCATTGCCCCCGGTGAGGTCACGCTGGGCAATGCCTTTCGTCAGGCGGGCTATGTCACCGGCTATATCGGCAAGTGGCACAATGGCGCACTCGACCCACACTTCCATCCGAACCGCCGTGGGTTTGATGAGTTCATTGGCTTCTCGGGTGGCTGGGCGGACTATTACCAGTGGCGGCTTGACTACAATGGCACCGCACGTGCGTCGGATGGGCGCTACTTGACCGATGTGCTGACCGACGAGGCGATTCACTATGTGCGCCGCCACCAAAATGAACCATTCCTGCTCTGTCTGATGTACAACGCACCCCATTCGCCCATGCAAGCACCTCAGGCATTGGTGCAGCCCTACCTCGACCGCAACTTACCCCCGGTTGTGGCGCTTACCTATGCCATGATCGAAGCTATGGATCAGGGCATAGGTAACTTGATGACTGAGTTGGCCCAGTTGCACCTGGCGGACGACACCTTGGTCATGTTCACCAGCGACAATGGCCCGGCCTTTATGCTCCGCCCAGATCAAGTGCCGGAAGGGGTGGATCGCAATGCCACGCGCTTCAATTGCGGTTTTGCCGGGGCCAAAGGTTCGGTCTATGAAGGCGGCATCCGCGTGCCGATGATCATGCGCTGGCCTGCGGCGTTGCGTGCCGGGTACCAGATTGACACGTTGATTCACTACACCGACTGGATGCCGACGCTGCTAGCGCTTACAGGGTCGCCCCGACCGGCAGGGCGACTGCTGGATGGACATGACATCAGCCCCGTGCTGCGGGGTGAACGCCCACAAGTGGAGCCGCGTCGCTTCTGGCAATGGAACAGCTATTATCCAGTCGCCAACATCAATGCGGCGATGCGCGACGGGGCATGGAAGCTTGTGTATCCCAATCTAGAGATACCTGCGGCTTCCGCAGCCGATCAACAACGCATGGATCGCTATGTGGCGCTGGATATCGAGTACAAATACCATCCCGAACGCATCTCGGGCATCTTCCCTGATATGATTCCGGAGCGGGTCATTCCCACACCCGCGGCGGCGGAGCTATACAACATCCAGGACGATCCGCTGGAGCAGCACAATTTGGCCGCACAGCAACCTGAGCGCGTGGCACATATGCGCTCGACGCTGGAGACGTGGTTTGAGGAGGCAGTGGCAGAAGGCATGGCAACGCAGACAACAAATCATTAGCTGGAAAACCCATAAAATCAGCTTGACTTCCAATATCACTGAGCTACCTGCGGTGCAGACCCAGCGTCAGGTGTGGCAACGCCACTTTCAACACAAGACCGATGAGCAGAGTGGCAAAGATGAGGTGCAACTCACTTGTCACCACGTATCAGATGCCACAAGAGCCTTCGTTGTAGCGGAACCACTGCGCAGGTTGATACTATCCTCTTGCCATGGCAGATGCCGAACCATTTGCTGACAACAACACTCATCTACTATTAGGTTGAGTTGAAATCGTCAACTGATAGACAGCCTCGCAGCCGATGTCGCTGCCTGCATCGGGGAGAACACGCACAAAGTAAATACCTGCTTCTGTCGCTGTCCAACTCAGTTCGCCAGGGCCGCGGCGGCTATTCAGGCGCGTAAGCCCATCGCGATCGTAAATTTCCACAATCGTTGCAACGCCAGGTGCAAGCGCATCCACCGCGGCTTGGTAACTTGCACCCGCCGTAGCTTCTACTTGGAACCAATCTTCATCCTCTGACACATCAAAAAGACGTTCCCACCTTGTAGTTGCGCCAGTGCCCAAATCAGTACCCAAGCCAGTGGAAAGGTTCGCGGCAAAATTAGTGGCAGAAATCGCCGCGTCAAAGCTATCGTCCGGTTCCAGTGCATCGGCAGGACAAAGCAATGGCGCTTGCAGATCGAAATCGCCAAACTGGTTAGTTGCCGCGATCACGGCTTGCGTCTCTGTTTCCACCACAGAGGGCAGCGGTTGCCACCCTGTACCCGCTTGCCACTGATAGAGCAGCAATTGTGATAGATCCAAATGGAGCGTCGTTGCCCCGGCATAGCCCAAGATCACTTCCACAGGGCGTGCAGGCGCTGCGTTGGGCGCGTTGCCTCCTTGCAGCCAATCGAGCACTTGCAAGCGGAAGGCGCGCCCTAAACTGCGACGGGCTGTCGGGGGAGGTGCCGTCGCTGCACCTGTCACCAACTCCACGCGTACCTGACCCGCCAGCGCACCGGCAGGAATCCGTACGGTCACGCTTCCCACGCCATCCCGCAAGGTTGCTCCCTGGCTTCCCAACAGAATAGCTTCGGTGGTGGGGTTAAAGCGCCACAGCCAACGACTCACCGGCCCGCCGGCTGTTGCCACCCACGGATCTGGCTCCAGCCCAGCCCAGCCAAAGGGGTCAACTGGACGATCCACCTGATCGCCATCCCACAGACCGTTGCCATTGTCTTGGTGAACGCCAAAATGGAGGTGGGTGCCAAAGCTGTTGCCCGTACTGCCCATTTCTCCAATCGCTAATTCTGGCGTCAGCCATTGTGGTCCATCGCCCACTGCCACCGTTGCCAGATGGCTATAGCGGGTGAAATAGCCGTTGTCGTGAAAGAGCAACACTTCATTGCCATAGCCCCGGTTGCAGTCGCGGTCGCCCTCTGCGCAGGTGCGTGTCAATGCTGCCAATGATCCTGCCGCGGCAGGGCGCACAATCAGTGGCTCAAAGATGTTGGGTGTCGCTGGATTCGGGTCGCGGTAGGGAAAATCTATGCCATCATGCCCTTCATAACAGCGGCGCTCATAACACCCCAAGTCATCGTTATAAGGTTGCAACGTACGCGGTCGCCCATCCCAAAGTAGCATGTTGCCATTCTTGCTATAGTCGGGAATGTCATGGTCGAACCAAGCATCGATCAGCCCCCCCTCATCCGTATCGCGTAACAGCCAGAGCAATGTCGCCGCGGCTCCATCATAGGAGAAGGGCAAATCTAGAAAGGCATCGGGACTGCTCCCGGCAAAGGCTAAGAAATCTTGGGCACTGAGATCACGCAAGACGCTAACGGTGCGCCGTGGGGGGGAGAAGGTATAACCTACCTTGGCGACTGCCAGTGTGTAGGTGCCGCCCACCAGATCGCTCAGGTAAAAACGGCCTTGGGCATCGGTTGTCGTGCGATGCGGCCCCACCGCCACGACCACATCTGCCACAGGTTCTCCGCCACTCTCTGCCACTTGCCCTGTCAACGTAAAGGTGGGGGCGTCGATGCGCTCGTGTAGAAATAGACCTGGCAGACCGGAGGCATCCGCTTCGACTAAGTTGGTGGCTTGCGAGACAAAGCCGATCAGTCGCCCCCCAGGAATGACAGCGGCACGGCCTTGTGTGGGGCCATTGGCCTCTTGTCCTTGCCAGACGCCACGCACCGCCACCGAGACCCGGCTGGTGTGGCGGGCTACCTGATCATGAATGAAGAGATCGGCAACATTGTTGCCATCACCGTTGACCAAATTGGAGGCTTCTGCACGAAAGACAATGTGACGCCCATCCAGTGTGATCGTGGGGGACGATGCGGCGCGGTTGGCTTGCATCCCTGCCGATGAGACTGAAACGCGGCGGGTCTCGCCTGTGCTGCGGTCGTGGAGGAAGATATCAGCAACTTGATTACTGTCACTAGGAACCAAGTTGCTGGCATCCGAGGCATAGACGAGATAACGCCCATCTCCAGAGAGGGTTGCACTGGTACTATTGCCATTGCCAGGGCGACCATCCGGCCCGCGTGAGATGAGTTGGGTGGTGCCTTCGACGCGGTTGTGCAAGTAAAGTTGAGATGCCCCAGGTCCCTCTAGGGAGGGAACTGTGGGGTCGAGATTGGTGGCGCGTGATTGGAAGAGTAGATAGCGTGCATCCACACTGAGCGCCGGGTGCGAACTGTCACCGTTGGCGGCTGTGCCATCTGCACCCATCGAAATGAGCGTGGTTGTGGCAGTTTCACGGTCACGCAGAAAGATGTCCACCCGTGCATTATTGTCGTTCGGAGTCAGATTGTTGGCGGTTGAGTGAAAGGCTACAAAACGCCCATCTGCCGAGATGGCAGGGCGTGCAGTGCCGCTGCTGTCGCCAGAGCGATCATTGGCTTGCACCCCATTTGGCCCCACAGAGAGGCGACTGATCTCCTCCTTGCTTCGATCATAGAAAAAGAGGTCTTGTACCGCATTGGTGTCCCCCGCAACCAAGTTGGATGCCCAGGCATAGAAGGCCAAATAGCGCCCATCTGGCACCAGGGCGGGTGCGCCTGCCCAGCCATTGCTTGGTGTGCCATCCGGCGCGGCGGTCACGAGCGTGAGCGTCTCCTCTTTGGCATCATAGAGATAAAGATCGTCATAGGTGCGCTCTACAGAGTTGCGCTCGTTCTCTGTTGCGCGAGTTTGGGCCGACTGAGCCGTAAAGGCAATCCAACGCCCATCCGCCGAGAGTGCGACACTCTGCGCCGCGCCCTTGTCCCAGGATTCAAGCGGCAGAGCCAGGGTGGTTGTTACCAACTCGCGGCTAGTAAAGGTTTGATTGTCTGCCACTAGCAATGGCGCAAACGGGGTGCTCAAGGGCGAGGCGGGTGCACTGACGGTGGCTGTGATCAGTGAGTTCTGTTCGGCGAGAAGTTCTGCAGTAGGGCGCGCGGCAAGTGGTGCCCGCCAAAGGCGCGGTTGACCCATGCCAAACCAGATTGCCAGTGCAATGATCCCACCGAGCACAGCTCCCCCTGCCAACCTGCGCATCCACTGGAAAGATTTTCTTCGCCTCTGCACAACTTTTGTCTCATCAGCCATATTGCTAAATTATAGCAGAGGGCTGGCGCGGCGTGGATTCTGAGATCGGGTCTCATCGCCGCAAGGTGGGGAGCAAGAGGTGATTGGGCACAGTAGGGGTTGGCGTTACTGTGGGTAGCGTGACCGTCACCACGGCACTTGCCACCAGGCTGGCATTGCCGCTATCTGTCACGCGAAACATAAAGCTGTCCACCCCGGAAAATCCTGCGTTAGGAGTGTAATCAAAATGCCCTATCGCCTGAAGTTGTGGCGCAAGGGAGAGAGTTCCCGACAGGGGCAGCGTCTCGATTTGGAGGGTATAATCATCGTCCGCATCCGCGTCTTCGACAGTCACCTCTACAGGAATTGTGATGCCCTCATTCACGCCGCTGCCAGTGGCATGGGCGGCAGTGGGTGGGTCATTTACTGGTGTCACTTGCACGGCAACCTGGGCTGGTGCTGCTAGTTGTAACCCATAGGCATCGGTTACTTGCAGCGTAAAATGATCTTGTCCATTGAAGTTTGGTGCAGGGTGATAGGTGGCGATGTTCTCTTGCATGATGATTGTGCCGTGGCTGGGTGCTAGGGTCAGCGTGACGCTGTGGCTTTCGTCTGGGTCGGGGTCGCTGATGGTAAGGGCAATGCCTGCCAAGGGACTGTCTTCCGCCGTGGTCAGGGTGAGATTAGTGGCAGTGGGCGGCGTCATTGGGTCAAAGGTCGCGGTGATGATGCGCGCTGCATAAACTGCCACGGTGGCATTGTCCCCACTTTGTGCATCCACCCCTACCCAATCGCGAAAACGATAGCCCACAGCCGGGGCAGGCGTCAGTTCAACCAAAGTCGTGGTGCTATAGAGCGTGCTGCCTGCCAGCGAAGTCTGCACAGGCATGAGATGATTGGTGGCATCTACAGCGTGGATTGTGAGCGAGACAGATTGCGATGGGGCGATCTGGCGACGAAAGAGGTTGGTGGCAGGCAACCCCTCAAGTCCATAGCTTTCAATCGTCGTCCAGAAGGCATAATGTCCA
>JBBQIG010000197.1:0-8130 GCA_038324715.1 Anaerolineae bacterium
CATTGCCTTTGTGGACATGATCATTCTTGATGCCAATGACGACGAAGTCTATCGCAAACGAGAGACTAATCCTGGTTACTGCGCCTTTGGAGGAGGTGCTCCCAACTGTGCAGTGTGGGACTTTGAAGACCACAATAATAACTGGCCAGATGGAGACCCACTTGATGAGGGCGAGCACACCCTACGCGCTCGCGCTCGCGCCAGTGATGGTAGAATTCTCATGCAGGACTTTGTGGTCGATATCTTCCTCTCAAACTGAGCTATCGAATCTGTATGTAGCCTGGTTCTGAAAGCGTAAGGATGTAGATTCTGGGCAACGAACAAGTATGTGATGGTGGTAAACATCGACTGATTTCCAGGCCAAGACAATCACCAGATGTGATTGTCTTGGCCTATTATAACAACTGTTAATGCCGCGAATTTAGTTCCTGTGAAGCACCCCGCTCTGCCTGACTTATGCTCGGTAGGTATTGATCTGTGCAGTAGGTAAAGAGTCTTGAAAAGCTTGGAGCGAAAAGGCTTTGCTTTTTCACAGCCGACATCACTGCGCTCAATGGCTGACTAATGAGAATTTAAGATGGATAGTATTGTAAGATAGGAATAGTATGTCTATGTGCCGAAATATCAAACCGCTCTATAACTTTGAGCCACCAGCGACTGACCAAGAAATTCACGAAGCGTCCCTCCAGTTCATACGCAAGGTGAGCGGCTTCGCAAAGCCCTCGCAGGCCAACCAAGTCGCGTTTGACCAAGCCGTGAACGAGGTATTGCAGGTGGTACGCGAGTTATTTGACTCGCTGAGTACAACAGCAGCACCGCGCGATCGTGCTGTCGAGGCTGCCAAAGCGCGCCTCCAGTCAGCCAAACGATTCGGCACCACTCAATCAACCTAAGCGACAGATCGGCATCAGGAAAATTAAAATTGCCACAGGGATTGACATCCGCATACCACTGTGCTACATTCGACACCAATTGAACGAATTGAATAGTCAACCCACAAAGGCTATGAGAGGGAGATGCAGTTCAGGTCAATGCCATGCCCAGCGAGCGATGGATGGTGAAAGCATCGCCAAGCACCCTGCACCTGTGACACCCTTGAGCCGACCGATGAACCCAGTAAGTTCTGGCAGTAGTTGGTTTCCGGGCTGCGCCCGTTATAGCGCCGCAGTTTAATCTTGCTTCGTAAGACGAACTGCATGAGGCACGCTTTGCGGCGTGTGAATGGCGGTGGTACCACGATGCGGCTTCGGCCCTCGTCCTCCAATGAGGACGGGGGCTTTTTGTTTTCCAAAATTCAGTGAGTTTCAGAGCCAGTTCGAGCAAATGCTTATCAAGCAGAAATGAGGAGGAATACCTATGACAGTTGCAACATCCATTAGTACACGCACGCCTACAACAGAGTTAGCCCACCATCTAGGTCAACGCGTGCAGATGCAAGGCTGGGTGCATGCCATGCGCAAGCTTGGCGGTGTAACTTTTGTCATCTTACGCGACGGATGGGGTACGGCACAGGTCATTGCCGAGGACGAAGCCCAACTAGCCCCCCTGCGTGAGGGCAATCTCATGCCCGAAAGCGTGATCATAGTCGAAGGAGAGGTGCACGCCACGCCCCAAGCTCCTGGTGGCCTTGAGGTGGGCAACCCCACCTTCACAATCCTCACCCCCGTGACAGAAGCCCTGCCCGTCTTGATTAGCAAGCGCGAGATCAACGCCGCGCTCCCTACCATCCTGGATCATGCGGTGGTTGCCAATCGGCATCCCGCACGCCGCGCCATCTTCCGCTTGGGCGCAGGCACAATGGCGGCATTCCGCGCGCACCTAAATGCCCGCGGCTTCACCGAGATTCAAAGTCCCAAACTGGTTGCCTCTGCCACCGAGAGCGGAGCCAACGTCTTTGGCGTGGACTATTTCGGGCGGCGCGCCTATCTAGCGCAAAGTCCCCAATTCTACAAACAAGTGATGGTAGGCGTCTTTGAGCGTGTCTTTGAAGTCGGACCGGTCTTCCGCGCCGAACCCCACGACACCATTCGCCACATCAACGAATATGTCAGCCTAGACGTGGAGTTTGGCTTCATCGAGGATCACTTCACCATTATGGCGTTGCTACGCGATGTGTTGGAGGGTATTTTCCTGCATCTGACTGAGCATCTTGCGCCAGAACTTGCCTTAGCGGGAGCCAATATTCCACAAGTACCTGCCACCATTCCTGACATTCACTTTAGCGAGGCACAGGAGTTAATCTTTAAATTACATGGCCTGGATGTACGTGGCGAACCAGACCTTTCGCCACAAGACGAACGCTGGCTGGGTGAGTGGGCGCGCCAGGAGCATGGCAGCGATTTCCTCTATGTCACAGGCTATCCCATGCAAAAGCGCCCCTTCTATACCCATCCCGACCCGGCGCGCCCAGCCTACTCCAACTCCTTCGACCTGCTCTTCCGCGGCATTGAGCTAGTCACAGGTGGACAGCGGCTGCATCGCTATGAGGAGTACCTAGCTGCGCTTGCACGCCAGGGTCACTCGCCAGAGCCTTTCGAGGCATATCTCGAAGCCTTCCGCTATGGCATGCCGCCCCACGGTGGCTTTGCCATCGGCATGGAGCGACTGCTCATGCAACTGACCAGCGCACCTAACCTGCGCCTCACCACGCTCTTCCCGCGAGACCTGGCGCGTCTCACTCCTTGAGTCACTTGAGTAAGGAAGTAACTTTAGTAAGGGGGGAGCCGCCTTGGACATAGATGAAGATTAGGGATCAAAATCCCATCTCTAATCTTTATCTATGCCGTTTCTGCCATAACTTTGTTACTTTATTCGTCCGATGCTATACTTTGCGGAACATAGGCGCGGACAGTTCAGTTTCGATGTAAAGCACCGAAAAGAAGTACCGGGGAAAATATTATGCCAATTAGCACTTCATCGTTTGGCGATGAGCGTGACGGTCGCTATTCTGAATACGACTCGTCAGAACAATATGATGCGGAGAGCATGGACTTTCCAGGTATCACCGTAGAAGACGCCGAAACCTTTCTCAAGCGATTGGGAGGTGGTGTAGCGGAAAAGCATAAGCTTCTCGAAGGAATCGGCTGGAAAGCCATCATTGAACCCAACGACGAGGGCGTCACGGTTCAGTTTGAAGCTCACGACGAATTATTAGATGATCTAGTCCGTCGCTTCGAGGAAATGGCTTCGCACGCCTCATAGCCCCCAAACATGCCCAAGACAACCATCCGCGCTGGCAGCAACATTGCATTTATTAAATACTGGGGAGTAGCGGATGCAGCGCTAAATATTCCCCAGACCTCCAATATAAGCATGACGTTGGCAGATGCCCACACCACGACGACTGTGGAGTGGCAGCGTGCTGGCGATTTGGCAAACGACGAAATCTTGATCGACGGGCGCACGCTGGCTGGCGAATCTGGCGCTCGCATTGTGCGCCATCTAGACCGCATCCGTGCGCTTGCTGGCGTTAACGATAAGGCGTGCGTCGCCAGCACCAACAATTTCCCGATGGCTTCAGGCATTGCCAGTTCAGCCAGCGGCTTTGCCGCGTTGACCGTTGCTGCCTGTCAAGCATTAGATCTCGATTTAGAGGCGACCCAGCTTTCTGCGCTCGCACGTCGCGGCAGTGGATCTGCATGTCGCAGTCTCTTCGGCGGCTTTGTCGTCTGGGATCAAGGCGTTGATGATGCAACCAGCGTGGCACGCATGTTATACCCGCCCGAACATTGGGATCTCCATGATTTGGTTGCCATTGTCAGCACAGCCGAAAAGAAAGTCAGCAGTGAGGGGGGGCATCTTCTGGCAGCAACCAGCCCCCTCAATCAAGCACGGGTTGAGCATGTAAAGAAATTGCTTCCTGGTGTGGAAGATGCCATTGCCCAGCGCGACCTGAGTGCACTCGGTGATGCAGTTGAATGGGATGCGCTTGCCATGCACGCAGTCATGCAAACAGGCACACCCAGCCTGATCTACTGGCAACCTGGCACGCTAGAAATCATCCAGGCAGTACGCAGTTGGCGTGCCGAAGAGGGGCTAGACGCATATTTCACCATTGACGCCGGACCCAACGTGCATGTACTATGCCCAGCAGCAGATGCACCCGCGGTGCAGGCTCGTCTATCCGCGCTCCCTTCGGTCTCTGCGGTTCTTGTCAGCCGTCCCGGCCCAGCACCCTACCAACTCGCGGAACACTTATTTTAACCAACTACATTTTAGTTTACTCTTTACTGTTAATTCTTTGACAGTCTATTTTTTGGCCCATTTAATTTCATCCCTTTTATTTTGAGCACTCATTTCAAGCTCATTGGGCACATCCAGAGTTCCTAGACTCACAGACATTCGGGAAGGAGAACTTAACCATGAGCAAGCTGCCAGGTGGTGCCCTTGCCAGTCGTCCCCTACACTTTATTTGGATCGCCGATTGTTCAGGTTCCATGAGTGTAGATGGCAAAATCCAAGCGCTCAACAATGCCATCCGCGAGGCGATTCCCCACATGCAACAGGTGGCAAGTGAAAATCCGAATGCCCAGGTGATGGTGCGTGCACTTGCTTTCTCAAACGGAGCAAGGTGGCACATCTCACAGGCGGTGAATGTGCAAGATTTTCGTTGGCAAGACCTCAAGGCCGAAGGCGTTACAGACTTGGGCAAAGCATTGAACATGCTAGCCGATGTCCTAAGCCCCGAAGCCATGCCAGGGCGTGCCCTCCCCCCCGTCTTGGTGCTGATCTCAGATGGTCAACCCACCGACAATTTTGATGCAGGTTTGAAGGCACTGATGGAATCACCCTGGGGCAAAAAGGCAGTACGCATTGCCATTGCCATTGGTGAAGATGCCGACCATGATATCTTGCAACGCTACATCGGTCATCCAGAATTCAAGCCGATGCAAGCAAACAATGCCGAAACATTGGTGCGCTATATCAAGTGGGCATCGACCGAAGTTCTAAAATCGGCCTCATCACCCGCAAGCCAAATGCTCGATATATCCGCGGCCACTGTCAATATCCCACTCCCATCAGTACCAGACCCAGCCACCCCACCAGACACCGCTGCCGATGTCTGGTAGTCCTGTCACATGGGATGTCATGGGGGCAAGTGTGCGCGGAGCCACTCATATCCGCACCAAACAGCCTAACCAAGATGCCATCGCCTGGTCTGCGCCTGCCCACCGTGAAGACTGCCTGATCCTTGCCGTCTCCGATGGGCATGGCGCGCCCCGCTATTTGCGTAGCCACCAAGGCTCAAAGCTCGCCGTAAAGCTAACCTTAGAGATTCTGAAAGAGTTCACCAATGACGACAACGCCATTGGTGAACTCGCCACGCTTCCCGACCGCGTCGATGGCGAACTGCCACGCACCCTTGTGCGCTCCTGGCAATCCGCCGTCCGTGCCGACCTTGCGGCACATCCCTTCACGCCAACCGAGCAGTTACTCTGGTCACAGCAGAAACACAAGAATGGCAACGATCCCTTGCGCGCCTATGGAGCCACGCTCCTCGCCGCGCTCATCACCTCACGCTATTTGCTCTTGCTCCAACTGGGGGATGGCGATATTCTGATCGTAGATTCTGCTGGGCGCGTGGGGCGACCACCCATCCCCAACGATCCGCGACTGATTGCAAACGAGACTACGTCTCTCTGTGGTGAAACAGCCTGGCAAGATATGCGGGTCTATTTTCAACCCCTCACAGCACGCCCACCCGCATTGGTCATGCTCGCGACTGATGGCTACTCCAATTCATTCGCCGATGAAAAGGGCTTTTATGCCGCTGCCGCCGACCTCTTAGAGGCAATCCACACACAAGGCTCCCACGAAACTTGCATACAACTGCCGGGCTGGCTACGAGCCACCTCAAAGGCAGGCAGTGGCGACGACATCTCTGTGGGATTGGCCTATACTGTCCATCGCGTTTAAGCCAATTTTGCGTATCTCTTCTCCTGTGCTATCGTCATGGGGTACGAACAGTAGCACAGTACAGTAGCTTTTTCGCTACAATTTTGTTCAAAGTGTTTGTCCAAAGTGTAGTACTTTGCCAAAGGAGGCGTTATGGTAGCCCAAATCTTTGTTTCTGCTATCAAATCGAATATTCGGATGCGCCTGCTGTTGGTGGAGACAGTCGCAGTCTAAACAGCACCCAATTTTCTTTTTTAGGGTCTATGCTTTTGTTTAGGCTACAACTGAAGAGCTTCAGCTAACCTGCCTTTATCGGCCACGGGTGCATCTTGCCCTGTGGTCTTTTTGTTTTTGGGTTGCGGTCGCTGTGTCCTCATTTTTGGATGCGCGCACGTAAAGCCAAAGCCATTTGTTGTTGACGGTCACGGGGACAATTGTCCTGCGTGGCCTTTTTTGTTTCTTGAAATCTTGAACTGAACGAGTACCTAACATCCGAAAGGAGGGTTTAGATGGAAAATATTAAAGCAGCCCGCAAAGTAACCAGGGCGCAAGCCGAACAAGTGGGAGTTTGTGGAATTGTGACACAGGTGGCTGTGGCACACCCAAGTGAACAGAATATTGTCCATAAACAGCGAATTGCACCAATCTACCCTAACAGGAAATCTAACAGTGAACAATCGTTTACAAAGCTCGTCCAGTACCAACCGCTACGACCTCTATGAACAGATGTACGATCCCGACGTAGCGGAGGCAGAGCGAAGCACAGAGGCAAAAAATGCTCGCCCCAAGCCAAAGAAGAAGCAAGAGGATTCCATTGTTGCCGAATTGAGCAATGAAGCCGATGGCCGCGAGGGCGTCTTGAAGACAACCTACCGCCCCGCGCGCTTCGAAGAAGGCTGGCTGCGTGACTCGCTTAGTCCCTTCTATGGAATGGATCTCATCAAGGATGTTCTTGCCATTGTCAAGGGTGGCAAGGAAGCCAATGTCTATCGTTGTTTGGGTGCGCCAGCAGCCAACGCCGAACTGGTGGCAGCAAAAGTCTATCGCCCGCGCCAGTTTCGCAACCTGAGCAACGATGCCCTCTATCGTGAGGGACGCGAAGTGCTGACATCAGATTCGCAGGTAGTTAAAAAGAACAACCACCGCATCATGCGTGCATTGGGTAAAAAGAGTGATTTTGGCGTTCAAGTAGCCCACACGTCGTGGCTCATGTACGAGTACAAAACGCTTGAGCGTCTCTACGCCGCAGGGGCTGCTGTCCCCAAACCACTGGCTGTGGCTGAAAATGCCATTCTGATGGGCTATATCGGTGGAAATCAGCTTGCAGCGCCCACGCTGCAAGAAGTGCGCCTGGAGCTTGCCGCAGCACGCAGACTGTTTGACCAAGTGATCCAGAACATTGAGATTATGCTCAGTGCCAACTGGATTCACGGCGATCTCTCCGCCTACAACATTCTCTACTGGGAAGGGGAAATCACCCTGATCGACTTCCCACAGGTAACGAATGCTGTGGGTAACTCCAATGCGCGCTTTATCCTCACGCGTGATATCCAGCGCGTCTGTGACTACTTTAGCATGCAAGGGGTGACAGTAAACGCGCGTGCCCTGGCAGAAGAACTCTGGCGTCGTTTTGAAAAACGCAGTGAGAACGAGATTGCCGCCGACCTATCACGCACCGTTGCGGCACATACCACCGAAGAAGAAGACGAGTAAAAAGAAGAGGAATAAGCAGAAGAGGAGTAGTGTCTACCATTCACCTTCTCGGAAATGTAAAACTTCCGAGAAGGTGATCCCCAACAGACTTATGTCTACCAGCCATATCGTTCCGGCCCCCAAGGGCGCGTCACCAATTCCTGTTTGAGTGTCACCATCTGTCGATCCGGCAGATCCTCATAGGCGACCACACCTGCGCCAACGACGCTATACACGCCTAAGCGACGACCAGGCATAATGATGGCGTTTACCCCTGTGCGGCAGAAGTCGCCAAAGTAAGCCGCATTCGGTGCATGTGCCGGCATCTCGGGACGACCCTTGATGCGCCACGTGCTCTTGCCATCATCAAAGCGCAAATTGCCACAAACCGTCGCCGCGCCGAAGTCCACCGCCTCACCAACTACACCCCAAATTTCACAATAATGGTAGCAATAGACCGTATCTAGCGCCACCCCCTCAAATTCGGCACCATGCCCATAGACACCGCGCGCACCCACAGTCGTATGCCCACCAATTTTGCAG
>JBBQIG010000198.1:0-8129 GCA_038324715.1 Anaerolineae bacterium
CGTCCACTTCATGCCTCTGGTGGAAGAAGGCACCCATGTCAGCGCAGGCACCAACATTGCCACAGTGCAAGGGGCAGCCCAGGCACTGCTCACAGGCGAGCGCGTGGCGTTGAACTTTCTACAGCGCATGTCGGGCATTGCCACCTTAACCAGCCGCTATGTGGCAGCGGTGGCTGGCACGCGCGCACGCATCCTCGATACACGCAAGACAGTGCCAGGGCTGCGCCTGTTGGATAAATGGGCGGTCGTCTTGGGGGGTGGACACAACCATCGCATCGGGCTTTATGACATGGCGATGATCAAAGACAACCACATTGCCGCGGCTGGCGGCATCGGCGCGGCAGTCGAACGCGTGCGCCAACGCTGGGGTCATCAAGTCCCCGTCGAGGTGGAAGTCACCAACCTAGAGCAATTGCACGAGGCGCTCGCGCTCGATGTTGACCAGATCATGCTCGACAACATGGGGCCCGCCGTGATGGCTGAAGCAGTCAAGGTGGTCAATGGACGCGTGCCGCTGGAAGCCTCTGGCAATGTCTCCCTAGAGACCGTCGCCGCCATCGCCGCCACAGGGGTCGATTACATCTCCGTGGGCAAACTCACCCACTCGGTCGAAGCAATGGATATTAGCTTTAACTTGTGATCGCGACATTGGGGGGTGGGGAGAGACCATCCTCGAAGCTCGGAGCTTCGAGGATGGGTTTCTCGACCAAGATTCTTCTAGTGCAACGCTAAAAACATGCCCTACCCTTGCGACGGGTGACTTATGCAAAGTAATGGGGGGGGTGAAATAGAAACAACCTTCCTTGGAGCTCCAAGGAAGGTCTCCCCTCCCGCGCGAACTGATCAGAAAGTCACGCGCAGTTTTTCCAAGCCGCGCAGGGTGAAGTTGTCACGGTAGCTGATAGGTTCGTCGACCAGTGCCAAGTTGGGGAAGCGGCGCGCCAGCGTGGCAAAGGCAATGCCTCCTTCGAGCCTTGCTAGTGGCGCACCCAGACAATAGTGAATGCCACCCCCAAAGGCCAAATGGCGGTTGTCGCTGCGTTTGAGATCCAACTGCTCGGGGTCTGTAAACTGCGCGGGGTCACGATTGGCCGATCCCAACAAAAACGCGACCTGCTGCCCCACCTGGAAGGTGGCATCGCGAAAGGTAAATTCCTCTTTCACCAGGCGCGCAGTCAGTTGCACAGGGCCATCATAGCGAAGCAACTCTTCCACCGCAGACTCTGCCACCGTTGGATTCGCTGTGAGCATGTCCCATTGCGTTCTGTTCTGGAGCATGGCAAGCGTGCCGTTGCCAATCAGGTTGACCGTTGTTTCGTGTCCAGCGATCAACAACAAGGCGCAGGTGGCAAAGAGTTCCTCACGATTCAACTTCTCTCCTGCTTCCTCCACCGCCACCAATGCGGAGAAGAGATCGGGTTGGGGATTGCGGCGACGTTCTGCTAGCAATTGGTCGAGATAGTTTGTGAGTTCCCCTGCTGCGGCAGACGCGTTGACATAAACTTCGTGGGCATCAGTTAAATCCAGCGAACGAGCAATCGCGTCTGACCAGCCGTGGAAATAGGGGTAGTCGGCAGGGGGCACACCCAAGAGCGCGCAGATGACTGCCACCGGCAGCGGATAAGCAAAATCGGCTACAAGGTCCATTTCCTCTTGATCCTGCACCTGATCCAATAGATCATTGGCAAGCGTCTGGATCTGCCCTTGTAGTTGCGCCACCATGCGCGGGGTAAAGGCTTTATGAACCAGCCCACGCAGCCGTGTGTGGTCTGGTGGATCGCGCAGGAGCATCCAGTGTGAGAGCATGTTGTTGAGTGGATCTTGGGTGAGTGGTGGGGATGCCATCCCCATCTGCTCTCGTCCCAAGCGCGAATCGCGCAGCAACGCGGCACAATCGGCATGGGAAGCAACAAACCAGATCGACCATGTAGGCCAATAGTAGATGGGCGCATTGTCGCGCAGCCACGAATAGGTCGGATAGGGATTCAGCCGGAAGGCCGGGTCGCGTGGGTCAAATTGCATTCGCTTCTCCTAGACTGTCTTCAAATAGTCGCGCACCAATAGCGCCGCAGTTGCACCCTCGCCTGTGGCACTGGCAACTTGCTTGGTGCTGCCTTCACGCACATCACCCGCTGCAAAAATACCAGGTACGCTTGTCTCCAGCACCGCAGGCTCGCGCTTCTCATAGCCTGCCGGGCGGTTGCCATCATGCACCAGATCATGCCCGGTGACAATAAAGCCCCATTTGTCGCGACGAATGGGCATCTCGCCAATAAAACTTACATTGGGGTCTAGGCCAATAAAGATAAACGCACCATCTACGGCTAACTCCTCCTCTTGCCCGGTCTGCCTATTCTTTATGCGCAGCCCCCGCAACTTGGATTTGGCACCTAAGAACTCATTGACCTCGGTTTGCCATTGCACCTCGATCTGCGGCAATTCCATCACCTTCTCTTGGATCACCTTGCTTGCATGGAGTTCGCTGCCGCGCACCAAGAGCGTGACCTTGTCTGCATACTTAAGCAAGTTCATGCTCTCTTCCGCGGCACTATAGCCCCCACCCACAACAGCTACGTGCTTGCCCTTGTAGAATGGCCCATCACAGGTGGCACAAAAGTGGATGCCCGCGCCAATGTAATCGCTTTCTCCTGGCACGCCCAAGCGACGATAGCGGCTACCCGTGGCAATAACGAGGGCATCGCCACTATATTCGTCGCCACTGGCGGTGGTGACACAGTGGTAGTTGGCGTGGCTGTGTAGCCCCGCAATCTCCTGCGCTTGCAGCAGGGTTGCGCCAAACTGTTGCGCCTGTTGGCGCAGGCGATTGCCAAAGTCGATGCCTGGAACGCTTTCAGGAAAGCCCGGCAGATTATCCAGCTTTTGTGTGCTTGCTGCTTGACCTCCGAAGGCAGCGCGTTCGATCACCAATGTATCAATGCCTTCGCGCGCAGCATAAAAGGCTGTGGTCAAGCCTGCTGGCCCGCCGCCCACCACAATCAGCTCATAATGGCTGCGTTCGGCATGGGTCTGAAGGCCCAACTTGGCGGCTAATGCAGCGTTGCTTGGCTCCACCAGAAATGAGCCATCATCAAAAACGATGGTGGGTATAATGCGTTTGCCTTCATTTTTTGCAATGACAAATTGCTCGCCTTCTGGATCTTCTTCCACATCGACCCACGTATAGGGGATTTGGTGTTCGCCCAAAAATTGTTTGCTGCGGCGGCAATCTGGGCACCAATGTGCGCCATAGAGCGTAATGGCGGGTCGATCACTCATGAAGTTGGCTCCTGGGAGGTGAGCGGCAATGCGCCGCAAGCTAGTATCAAGGTATCATGCTGAGAAGAACTAGCCATGATCATGCCATGACAATCACATTGAAAGCAAAGTGGAATTGCCACCTATGCGATGTCATACAATGTCGTAGCTGAAAAGCCATGTGAGCTAAGGTATAATGGGGTTGTGATCAGATACAATTCTCAACTGCTCCCTTGCCATACTCAAGCTCTCTATTCTTTGCAAGCCACCCGCTCTGGCTGGCGCTACCTCTGTGGGCTTTTGCTGATCCTGGCTGCGCTGCTTGGCGGGTGCGTCCAACTTCCTGCCTACCCAGTGAGCCTACTCCCCAGTGAATGTCCCTTGCCTGTGCCTGACGAGCTGGAAGAGGGGCAGACCATTACGTGTGGCTATTTGCAACTTCCCCAAGATCGATCTGTGCCTAACGGTCTCCAGGTGAAGTTGCCCTACGCACACATTCGCGCGGAGAGTGCCCATCCTCACCCTGACCCGTTGGTCTACATTGTCGGCGGGCCTGGTGGTAGCGCATTGGCCGAATTTGACCAGATTTATCCCTGGTTTCGACCCGTACGGCGTGATCGCGACCTCATTTTCTATGACCAACGGGGGACGCTTTTGGCTGATCCTGTATTGGAGTGCGCGGTGGTTGATCCGCCACTGACAGCGGCAGAGATTGAGGTCGAGATTGAAACGATAAGCAGCCGCGTCCCTGCGTATCTGCACCCGTTAGATGCCAATGATGCGATGATTGCGCGCTGTGCCGACCAACTCCAAGCGCAGGGCATTGACTTAGCTCACTACGACACAGCCACCCATGCCCGCGATTTGCTTGATCTGCTAGGTGCACTTGGGTATAGCCAATATAATTTGGTTGGCACTTCCTATGGCACGCGCATTGCGCTGGAAGTGCTGCGTGTAGATCCGTCGGGTGTGCGCGCCGTGGTGCTAGATTCGATCTATCCACCCACAGTCAATGCCTATGAGATGCAACATTCCCTCGCCACGCGTGAAGTATTGACCAAAGCTTTTGCCCAATGTGCTGCTGACCCGACGTGTGGTGAAGCCTACCCGGATTTGGCGGCGCGTTTTGATGATGCCATTCTCCAACTCAATGCCCAGCCCCTTGCCTTGCCCTTGAGCTGGCAACCTGAGTTTAGTGGCGACGCTCTGCTCTCTCTGGTCTTTACGCGGTTGAATCGAGACCTGCTTATCTACTTGCCACGATTGGTGGACGAGCTAATGCAGCGCGAAAGCGCGACTTTGGTTGCGTTGTTGCGGGGTGATGTGCCAGTTCCTGCGCCACCACGTCCCATGCTCATCTCTGGCGCGGATGAGACGCGTGTGACCGAATTTGTCTTGGCGTTGAATGGTGCGCTCATGACAGAGCAACTGCCACTGGATACTGTTGCCCTGCGTGAATGGCAACAACTCACCGCACGCAATCCTGACCGCAGCCGCTTAAGCCTCTTTATCGAGGGGTACTTGCCCTTAAGCGTCGCCAATCCCTTGTTGATGCAGTTAGCAGAGTTGACTGACGAGGATTTGGCGCTGGTCTTTGCTGAGTTGCGTAGCATCCCTCTGCATCCTCTGACCCACGGAGCCAACTTGGCGGTGGAATGTCGGGATGAGCAACCCTTTAATGATTATGAGCGGGTGATTACGGCGCATCGTGCGCTCGGTATTCCTGACGCATTGGTGGCAAAGGAGGTGGCGCGCCTGCGTCATTATTGGGCACAATGTGCGCTCTTTCCCACGGGCGTTGCCGATAAGAGCCAGACCCACGCGGTCACTAGCTCTGTCCCCGTGCTGATCTTCCAGGGCGGGCTGGATACAACTACGCCACCCAGTTGGGCTGCATTGGCAAAGCGCACTTTGTTGAATGCGACCTATTTGGAGTTTCCGGGGCAGGGGCATGTGATCTTCCAACAACCCACGAGTATCGCCTCGGGCTGTCCTGCCCTCTTGACCCGTCAGTTTTTAGATGACCCAACGCAATCGCCTGTCCCCACCTGTGTCGATAGTGAATATCAGATTCCTTGGGTGTTGCCAGAGGAGCCTTTGCCTTAAGGCGTAGCGTGTAAAGCACTGCCCATAAAAGGGAGCCGAAATATCCATTTTGAGCAGGGGTATTTCGGCTCCCTTTTACCTCTATTTCTACCTCTGTTTTTTACCTAATACCAAGATTGCTCTCTCGATTGAAGTGAATCTTAACCAGAGGGATGGATTCGCTCTTGTTTTATAGAGGGAACGGGTTATAATGACCCTACTCAATTGCCAGGTACTCATTGCCCCTATCATCGACCTCGTTTCAGTAGAAAACCAGTAAAGAATACGAAATAGGCCATCAATCTACTTTGTATGAGTTGAGAATGAATGATCTGACCCTTTTGCGTGGCATCTGTTTCGCTTTGAATTTGGCTATAAATTTTTCTGTAGATGTACCTGTTCACTTGCAGTTGCCCCTCCACTCAATGTCGCCCACATGGTATCCAAAAACATGATGAGCTTTCTCAAGTTGCATCGCATCGAGCCTGCACACGGTTCTTATTTGCATCGCTAGCTCGTTTTGATGCTTTACTTTGAATAGACTTTACTTTGAATGGAAACGAAGAAGATGTTGTCTGCCAAGATGCTAGAAGAACTTGGAAATAGAACTGGACTTACACCCGTGCGTTTCCGCGCCTCAAGGGTGGCATTCCTCTATGCCACTGCTGCAATTTTGTGGATCAATTTATCTGACCGCGCATTGATTTGGTTGATCGATGATCCCGAACGACTTGCCGTGTGGCTGCAATACAAAGGCTGGATTTTTATCGTTGCCTGTACACTTTTGCTTTGGGTGGAGCGTGCGCGGAGTGATTGGCGCATTGAGCACGCTGGGAAGCAATTGCAGACACGCGTTGAAGAAAGCACCAGTGAGCTTGAGCGCGCGCGCGAACAGTTGCAGATCATCCTCGACAATGCCCCTGTTGGCTTTTATATGCGCGACATTCATAACCGCTATATGCTGGTGAATCGCCGCTGGGAAGAGGATATGCAGGTTTCACGTGTGCAGGCGCTGGGTGCTAGCCCTGACGGACTCTTTGCGCCTGAACTTGCCCAGGAGTTGCATCGAGGATTTGACACGATATTGCAGAAGAAAGAAGGCGTTTTAGAGGAAGTTTCTCTGCCCTTGCATGACCACACTGGTGTCTTCATGCGCGCTGCCTTTCCCCTGTTTGACGAGATGGGTGAGATTTATGCTGTCATGGGAATTACCACGGAAATCAGTGAACTCAAAGCAGTTGAGGAATCACTTCGCAAGGCGGAAGAGCGTTTCCGTGCTGTCTTTCAAACTGCAAGCGTGGGCATCAACATTGTGGACCCCAACGGTAAATATGTGGGCGTTAACGCTGCCTTTCAGGAAATGCTTGGTTATGATGAAGCTTCTCTGCTAGGCAGAAATTTTAAGGATATTACCTATCCCCTAGATCTGGATCTGGATGCAAGAGTTACCAGGGAAATAGAGCAAGATCCAGGCCAAACTGGCGAATTTGAAAAGCGTTATGTGCGGCAGGATGGCACTTTGATCTGGACACGGCTATTGATTTCAGCCATTCGCAACCAGGATGACACGCTGGCTTTCTATGTGACCGTGGTGGAAGATATTACTGCACGCAAGGAAGTTGAACTGCTGCGCCAGCGCACACAGGCAGAATTGGAGCAGTTGGTTGCCGAGCGTACTGTCGAGCTTCAACGGGTCAATGATGAATTGGCTGAAGCGCAACGTCTTTCACATGTAGGCAATTGGAGCTTGGAGGTTGAGGGCAACCATTTGGAATGGTCTACAGAAATCTGGCGTATCTTTGGCTACGAACCAACAATTCTTGAGAACATCCATGAGATTTTTTGGGATGCACTGCATCCTGATGACCGCGAGCTGGTAAGTCTGCATTACCACACGGCGTTAGAGGGGCAGCAAGCGTTGGATTTTGAGCATCGAATTGTGCGCCCAAATGGGGAGATTCGTATTCTGCATGAGCGTGGCTATGTCGTCCGTAACGAAACAGGTCATCCTCTGCGCATCTTTGGTACCATGCAGGATGTGACGGAGCATCGAGAGGCTGAAGCAGAACTCCGTGCTGTCAACGCTCGACTTTCCGCCATTCTTCACGCATCCCCTTTGGCGATTATTGCCTTGGATTCTCAAGCGCGTGTACAGCTTTGGAACTTGGCAGCAGAGAATGTCTATGGCTATTCTGCCACCGAGCTGTTGGGCAAGCAGATGCCAGATATGCAAGCTCCTGGTGATTCAGAGTATCTCAAAATTCGACAGCGCATCCTTTCGGGCGAGAGATTGAAGAACCTAGAGACCCGACGCAAACGTGGCGATGGCGCAGTGGTGGATGTGAGCATCTCTACGGCTCCGCTGCTAGATGCCGATGGCACATTTGCTGGCACGGTGGCGCTTGTTGCCGATATTAGCGAACGTAAGCGCACTGGGGAGGCATTGCGTGCTTCGGAGGAACGATTCTCTCGCATTTTCTATTCCAGCCCCCATCCAACTGGATATGGGGGCATCAACGATGGGCTGCTCTTTGATGTAAATGAGCGTTTTGCTGACTTTTTTGGCTATTCACGCCAAGAGATGATCGGACGCAGCATCCATGATTTTAATGTATGGGTCAATTTGGAGGATCGATCTACACTATTTTATGCATTACTGGAGCGCGGATCTGCGCTAGACTATGAACTTCAAGTACGACGCAGAGACGGCAGCATCCGAGATGTCTCCTTATCTTTATATCGCTTGAATCTAGATGGGCAAGAAGTTACCATTGGGATGTTTAGCGATG
>JBBQIG010000199.1:0-8118 GCA_038324715.1 Anaerolineae bacterium
AATTGCGCTGGCAATCCGCGTATGGGCTACAGTGGGCGAACTGCTCATCGCCCTAATCAGTGCGCCCATTCAACAGGCGGCACTCATCTCTAAAGGGCATGAGGTAGATCCAAGCGCCGCGACTGATGCTCAGATACACCCGTTCGCGCAGAAGCCCCTCGACCAAATTCGGCTTGAGCCGGAGGTTGACCCAGATCTCCGCAGCAAAACGACCTAAGCCTCCATGCAGCTACGCACCCGCAACGCGAGTTACTTCGGTTTGGCATTGCTCACCCTGGCAGCAATGGCCCTACGGCTCTACCTCCTGGATGCCCAGAGCCTTTGGTATGACGAAGGCGTGACTGCCGAAGTCGCACGCCGTGGCATTGGTGAATTAACGCGCTGGACTGCCGATGACATTCAGCCCCCTCTCTATTACTATGTCGTTGCGTTGTGGGGACGCATTGCCGGTTGGAGTGAATGGAGCCTGCGCTATCCTTCTCTCTTCTTCGGCGTACTCACGGTTCCGCTGCTCGCCGCAGTCACTATCGCACTCACCCGCCGCCGCGTCGCCGGAATGATCACAGCATCGCTGGCGGCCTTCCATCCCCTGTTGCTCTATTACGGCCAAGAAGCGCGCATGTATACCATGCTCACCGCGCTCGGCGTGCTGTTGGGCTATTTGGTCATTCAGGGTGAAACCGCCATCCGCCGCCGCAGACTCTACTGGATTACCTATATCCTTGTCGCAACGGCAGCAGTCTACACCCATTATTTTGCATTCTTTATTCTCTTGGCGCTGGCAATCGCCTATCTGACCGACCAACTTTTGATTCTCCCGCGCTTGCGTCCAGCCGCTTTTGCATCTGATGCCGATCCCGACCTGCCTTCCACACTCACACGACGCCCCATTCTCGGCTTTATCATTGCCAATTTGGTCGTCTTGCTACTCTACCTGCCGTGGATCAGTGCGCTGCTGGCTCGTTTTTCGGGTGACAGCAGCTATTGGGAAGGCGAATTCAAACTCCAAGAAGCCCTGCGCCACATCGCTATCAGTTTCACCTCTGGCGAAACCGTGTTGGAGGTGGAAGCAACGCGCTTGCTGCTGCCCTATGCGGTGCTGACGCTGATTTCTACCCTTGCGCTCTTTCTGCGCCGCGCCATTCAACCGCGCACAATTCTCTATGCGATCTTATGGCTTGTCGTACCCATTGCCGCCATCCTGCTCTTGGCATTCGTCACACCAAAATTCAACCCACGCTATGTAATGATCTCGCTGCCCGGTCTGCTGCTTCTTTGGGGAGCAGGGTTGACTTCGCTGATCCGCTTGCGTGGCTGGGATTGGGCTGATATTCTACGCACCCCCTTTGTCAGGCTGCAATCACTCGTCGCCTTGCTAGTGCTCCTTGCGTTATACGCAGGCTTTTTCTATGCCAACTACAACTGGTTCCACGAACCGGCTTTTACCAAGTCGGAATGGCGTGCAGTCAGTGACTATGTGCGCTATCGCATTAAGAATGACAACAACCGCGACGAAACCCTGATTGTCTTGGTCAGCGGGCACGCATGGCCCGTTTGGAATTACTACGCTCCCGATCTACCGCCTTTGCGCCTGCCCGACATTGAAATTCTTGATGTTAATGCCGTGCTAGATTATGACGATAGCGCGGAGCCAATCCACAATGCGCTGGCAAACCATGACAATGTTTGGCTTGTACAATGGCAAGCGGACATTGTGGATCCTATGGCAATCATTCCCTTACAACTGGAATTGGCAGGTGAAGAGGAGGAGCTAGATGTCGAATTTTGGCAAGTCCGGCTGCGTCACTTCAACGATGTTGCCGCTGAAAAGATTCTGACCCGACCCGTAGCCATCAACGAGCAGAGTGTCAATTTCGGCAATCTGGTCTACTTGGTTGACTATGAAGTGGCAAACAATGGTGATCTACTACTCTATTGGCAGCTACACCCAGAACATCCCGCCCCAATGCCCGACCTTCAAATTGTCGGAGAGACCTTCGCAGGGGATGGTCTTTTTGCGCGCATCAGCGACCGCCGCCCTGTTGGCTATGCCTATCCTTCCTCCCGCTGGCGTGCCAACCAAGTTAATCTGGGGCGCATACCCGCAACCGAGTGGGCAGGCCCCGGTGCGCTGGCAGGGCACTACCGTGTTCGCCTGAGCGTCTATGAGAGCAATGGTGATCTTACTGGGCTAGATATGATTGGATCGCAAGGCCAACCTGTTGGACGCATGGCAACGCTAGACCTCAACCTGCGCGTGG
The DNA here is from genome assembly GCA_038324715.1 of Anaerolineae bacterium. Lineage (GTDB taxonomy): Bacteria > Chloroflexota > Anaerolineae > Caldilineales > Caldilineaceae > QEUY01. Next base: position 2,262 of record JBBQIG010000199.1, read on the forward strand.
CAGCCGAGGGACCAGACGAAATGGATCCAGCTACCTTTGTCGAGGTCATGCCAGATCTCTTTATGAAGCCCCATGTATTAGCAGGTCAAGCCGAGCCTGGACAAGCCTTTATGGTTGACTTCAACTGGTATGCCGAAGACAACCCAGAGGATGACATGGCGCTACGCTTCCGCTGGCGCAACCAACGCACGGGAGACCTTGTGAGTGAGCGAACTGTAACCATTAGCCCTGGATTGTCCACCAGCCACTGGCCCGATGATGAATTGCTACGCAACTTAACCGAAATACGCACACCTTTGAATCTGCCTGCCGACAACTATTGGCTGGAAATTGGGCTAACAAGCCCCGAAAGCCTCTATGTGCGTGTCCCCTTCCGCATCACCGACAGTTCGCGCTTGTTTAGCCCACCTCCCTACCAGACACCGGTCAATGTTTTATTAGACGACAGGCTAACCCTACTTGGCATCATTGAGCCACTAATGCAAGTCAAGACTCGGCCCAACGAGCAGGTTGCGGTGACACTGGTTTGGCAAGCCAAGAATAGAATGCCCGCCGACTATACGGCATCCATCCAGTGGCTTGATGATGGCGGCAAATTGGCAGCCCAAGCCGATTTGCCCCTACCCGGTGGTTCAAGCAATTGGTTGCCTGGTCAGGTCGAACTCCAGACTATTTTTGTCACCGCGCCCGAAGTTCCCGGCGATTACCATCTCGCCGCAGCGGTCTATGATGCCAATGCGACAGATTTTCCACGCCTGCTTACTGCCGATGGACGCGATCTCATTGAACTGGGTGTCGTTACAGTACAACCATAGATAGTTCAAGCATAGCTAATCCAACCGTACATAACTTGACCCAATTCACTTGGGTCTTCTCATACCTTTCTGCTAAACTTTCAACTATGAAACGAACTTCTCTTCAAATTTGGCTCACGCGGCTTAGTCTCGCGCTCTTAACGCTATTCCTCGTGACAGCTTGTGGCGAACTGGATTTTGGCGTGGGATCGCTGCTCTACGATGTGCAAGTCACGCCCATAGCCATCAGCCCCAACGCCGATGGCGTGCAAGACGTCAGCGAAATTCAATACAGCCTGCGCCGCCCTGCTGCGGTCAGCATCTTCTTTGAAAATGTTGACGGTGAACGCTTCTACTTTCGCCAAGAACGCCGGCGCTCGCCAGGTGACTACAGCGTCTTTTGGGGAGGTGCTGTCGAGGAGCGGCGTATTGAAGAAACCGAATATGGCCCCCAAGAAATTCTGAGTTGGGTACTGCCCGATGGTGAATACACCTGGACGATTGAGGGCAAGGAGGATAATGGTGAGATCAGCAGCGTCACAGGGACTGTTACCCTCAACGATGCAGACACCGTTGTGCCCGAACTGCACAATTTTGCGGTCGTGCCCGACATCTTTCGTCCGAACCAGGACTCAATTGACGACTATGTGAGCATCAGCTATTACCTCACCAAAGATGTTGATACAGTCTTACTCTACCTCATTGATCCTGCAGAACCCGATGTGCGTTTTCCCATTGCCGAAGCACCAGGCATTGCCAAACCCACCGAGACGGGCTATCACGAATATCGCTATGAAGCGGACGTGGATCGCAATGCCGAACCGCCGCCCGATGGGGAGTATACATTGATTGGTGAGGCACGCGACGCGGCAGGCAATGCCGTGCGCGTGGAACGCACGTTGACTATTGCCGAAGGGGGAAAGCCCCGCGCCGAGGTCGCCCAGGGCAATATCGAATGGCAAGGCGAGATGGGTCGCACCGTGGCGTTGATGCTCAACGAAAAGCTCTGCTTTACCACCTACATCACTAATGTTGGCACAGTACCCATCCGCACCAGCGGCCCTTGGCCTGGACAAGAGTATCTCTTCAGTCAAAATTACAACACTTTAGCGGCAACCATTGATGAAAGTTTTGGTCAACAAACCGGAGCCTGGCGCTTTGGCATCAACTTTGATACCACAGGCGTAGATTTTCCCTTCCGTTGGGCCATTGGGCGTCAGCAAGATTTAGAATTGCGCGTGATTGATGGTGTCGATCAATGGTATCTGCTTCCCGGCAAGACAGGCGAAGTCAGCGGCTGTATCCTCATTGACCAACCGCCGCCACTCGGCACAATCTATTGGTCAGGTGGACTGATTCATCAAGGGGTTGCTGTCGTCAACAATAACGTCAGCCGCATCACCGTCGAAGTGGGCGTGCCCTAAACACAAATGAAAATCGCCGCCGTCATCGTCAACTACAACACGCGTGACCTCCTGCGCCGTTCTCTAAGCAGCCTGTTCAGTGCGCGCCTGCCCCAAGAATGCGCCCTTACAGTGATCGTGGTGGACAACGCCAGCCACGATGAGAGCGCCGCAATGGTGGCAAGTGAATTCCCGCAAGTCACGCTCATTGCATCGCCCACAAACTTGGGTTTCACGGGCGGCAATAACCTGGCACTTCATCTTTTGGGCTTGCAAGTGCCACCTCCAACCTTTGCCACGCACTTTGCCCCGGCACCTCGTCTTGAATCTGATCTTGCATCTGGCGAAAAGCCACCCCACGCTGTGCTCCTGCTCAACCCCGATGCAGAAGTGGCGGAGGATGCGTTGATCGAGTGGATAGCGTGCATGGAACGCATTCCCAGCGCGGGCATCGTCGGCGCGAATTTACGCTATGGCGATGGCAGCTTTCAACATGGAGCCTTCCACTTTCCATCGCTGGCGCAAGTTGCACTCGACTTCTTTCCGCTTGTGGGTCTGCCTGGCACGCACCGGCTACGCAATAGCAGCATCAATGGACGTTATCCCGCTGCACTGTGGCAAGCCCAAGCACCCTTTGCAGTCGATTTTGTCCTGGGTGCAGCGATGTTTGTCCGTGCCGCTGCAATCAACGACATTGGCGGGCTGGACGATGGCTATTTCATGTACTGCGAGGAGATGGATTGGGCGCTACGCATGAAGCAAGCGGGCTGGGGCGTCTATGCGCTGCCCACAGCGCACGTTGTCCATCACGAAGGCCAAAGTAGCCGCCAGGTGCGCTGGGACGCCTTTGAGCGGCTCTGGCGCAGCCGCTTGCGCTTCTATACCAAACACCGGCAACAGTATCCCCCCGGGTATCTAATCACCCTGCGGATCTTGATCCGGCTCGGCAGTGCATGGCGCAGCCGCCAAGCGCGCCAACGCTTTGCCCAGGGCATCACCACCGGACTAGAAGCCCAACGCGAACTTGCCGCCTATGCTGCCATCAACCACTTCTAATGCTGCCCATACGGGCATCCCTGCAACAGACATCATTGCAGTCATCCTGACCAAAAACGAGGCTACGCATATCGCCGCCTGTATTGCCGCGCTACGCGGGCAGGTGGATGCTGTTGTGGTCTGGGATTCTGGCTCTAGCGATGCGACCTGTTTGCTGGCGCAACAAGCAGGGGCGCTTGTGGTGCAGCGTCCCTTTGACACCTATGCCGCGCAACGCCAAGCGGCGTTAGACACTCTACAAGCGCCGTGGATTTTCTTTGTGGATGCAGACGAGCGGGTATCACCTGAATTGATGGCAGAAATTCGCCTCCAACTCAGCACCAATACAGAAGCACAACCACCCGTTAACGGCTATTGGGTGCCTCGCCGCAATTTCATCGCTGGACATGAAACGCGCGGTGGCGGCTATTATCCCGACTATCAACTGCGGCTCTTGCGACGGGGCAAGGCACAGTACACAGCGCGCGCCGTCCATGAAGTTGTGACCGTGACAGGTCAACAACGCTATCTTGAGCAACCATTGCTCCACTACAACTACCGCGACTGGGCGCATTTCCACGCCAAGCAACCAGGCTACGCGCGCTTTGAAGCACTAAATTTAAAAGGACGAGGCATTCATCCCCGTCCCCATAATTTCATTCTGCAACCCCTGCGTGAGTTCCGTCGCCGCTTCGTCATGCTGGGCGGCTGGCGCGATGGGTTGCATGGGCTGCGCTTGGCACTCTGGCTAGCTTGGTACTACGGCTTCTTGCCCTATTGGCTGCTCTTGCGCAAGCGCGTGTAGCAAGTAGTCAGAAAAAGTGCATTATCCCGTAGTAACTCGACTGACCCCATCCACCCGTTCTACGCGAATCAAGTTCTGCGTCGCTTGCTCAAAAGTATCGTCATGGCTAATCACAAACAATTGCTGAAAGCCACGCACATGCAAAATTTGGCGTGCCAAAGCTTCGCGGCGCGTCTCGTCTAGGTTGGCAGTTGGCTCATCAAAGAAAGCCACATCAATGGCGCTCATCTCGCGCAGCAGCGCCAAGCGCACCGAGAGCGCTGCGCTCATCTGCTCACCACCCGACAACTGGCTGAAGCTGCGCTGTCGCCCATCCACCTCAAGGCTAACGCTATAATCCTCGTTCCAGGTTAGGTGGCGGCTATAATCCTGCATCAAATCGCTAAAGATCTGGCGCGCCCCTTCACTAATCTGTCGATTCAACGTTGCGCTGATGTAAGGGCCTGCCTGACGCAATTTGCCACGAATGGTATCAAGTATCTCTTCCTCATCCTCCAGCCGCTTCTTTTTGGCCTCAGCCGCCGCCACAGTAGATAGTGACGTGCGCAGATCAGTTGCTTCGCGCTGGGCTTGGCTCTGGCTCTTTTCCAAATACTCAATCTGACCGCGCAGGGTTCCCACTTCGCGTTGCAATTCTTGCTCCCTGGCAGCCGCCTGAGTATAGGCATTGGCGTCAAAATTGGCGGCTGCGTCCTGATGTTCGGCGTGCAATTGCTTCTGTATCGCCTCCAGCGCCGCCACTTCTTTTGACAAAGCCTCAGCCTCTTGGGTGCGCGTTGCCAGGCTTTCCGCCTGCCGTTGATTGCTGAGAACACTCTGATAGGCAGCGCGGTGCGCTTGCACGGTTGCCACCACGGTATCTAACTGCGCCTCAAGGTCGCCAAAAGCAGCCAACTGCGTTTGCAGCTTTGCCAGTTCACCCTGTGCCATATCCACTTCGGCGCGTGCCTGGGTCAATTTCGCCTCGAACGTTTTGCGACTGTTCGCCTGTTCAACAGCCACTGTGTAACGCTGGCGTGGGTCGCCCAACGAAGACAACGCGTTGGTGAGCGTTTGCGTTTGCTGTGCGGCATCCGCCAATGAAGCCACTTGCGCCAACGCCTGGTCGAGTTGTTTCTGCGCGCGCTCAATTTCCTCGCCCAACTTCTGCGCCTCGTCGGCGCGTGGCAACTTCAGCAAAGTCGACTGCCACTGGCGCAGGTTGCTTTCGTCGCTCTTGAGCGTTGCCTCCAACGTTTGCACCTGCTGGTTGGAATCGCGATAGTCATTGCGCATCGACTCCAAACTGGCATTGTTGCGCGCCAACATCTCCTGGCGATGAGTTGCCGTCAAGGGCTGTTCGCAAAGCGGGCAGAGCGTGGTCTTTACATCTTCCAGCCGCGCCGACTGCTCCTTGATCAAATCCGCTTGGCTTTTCATGCGTGCCAATTGTTGGCGGTGCGTCTCTAATTCGATCCGGCGTTCTTCATTTTGGGCTGTGGTCGCCGCAATTTGCGCCTCTACATTCTGCGCCTCAGCCAGTTGCTTTTGCACATCGGCTTGACGCGCATGCAGCCGTTTAAGCTGTTCCTGCTGCTGGGAGACTGCGTGCTGTGCATCTTGCAGACGTGCCTGTTGTTGGCGCGCCTTTTCCAACTCGCCCTCAAGCCGCTTCTGCTCTGCCACAGCCTCTTGAAGTTCAGCCACCACCGACTCCGCCACAGCCACAGCCTCAAGCTGTTGCGTCAACTGCCGTGCTTGTGCCTCATGCAATGCCGCGCGCTTATCTGCGGCGGCGCGTTGCGCTTCCACCTGTTGACGCGCACGCACGCGCCCGTCCA
>JBBQIG010000200.1:0-8111 GCA_038324715.1 Anaerolineae bacterium
CTGCCAATTCTGTCTCTCCGACAGCCTGCTAGGGAAGATAGCTGGTTGAACGTATGTCTGTGAAAGAACAATTCCTGTCCAAGCGCGAACGCTATCAGCCCATTTCCTTGCCACAAGAATTTTCCGATGAAGAGATGACCAGAGACTGGACACTATCAGAGGAGGATAGAAAGGAGATCGGCAAGCACCGCAAAAGCTCTCGCCTGTTTATCGCCATTCAACTCTGTGCGGTGCGTCTGTATGGCCGGTTCATGAATGGGCTGCATGGTTTATCACCCCGCATTGTCAACTACTTCAATCGTCAGCTCGATCTGCCCCCATCTCTGTCCATACTCGTGCCGGAACGGGAAGCCACCTATTTGGAGCAGCGCAAAAACATCCTGAACTACTTAGGATTTCAGAAGTTCGATGAGTCTGTCCAGGAGCACCTACAAATCTGGCTGGAAGCACGGGCCAAACAGGGCGTTTTGCCGAATGCATTGTTTCTGCAAGCAGAGAGCTATCTGTTGGCCAGCCGTACGTTACTACCAGGGCCTTCTGTCCTGGAGCGGCTCATCATCCATGTCTGTGCTGAGGTGCATGCACAGCTTTTCGAGTCGATTTATCAACGGCTTTCGCCCGACTTGCGGAGAACGATTGACCAATTGCTCGCTGGGCCGGATGAGGAGCAGCGTTCTTATTTTTCTCAGTTGAAAGAGTATCCACCTGCCGCCAAAATTTCATCCCTACTCACTTATCTCAAACGCTACCAAATCGTAGCAGAAACGGGTATCGATACTTTTGAGACGCAAATGGTCGAGCTGGCTTTCCAGGATTACCTGTTCAAGTTGGCCAAAAAATATAACGCCAAGGAACTCAAGCGGTTCAAAGAGCACAAACGGTATGCGTTGATGATTTGCTTTCTGCTGGAAACGCGAAAAGTGCTGCTCGATCATCTGGTCAAGATGCACGACCAGTATGTCACGGAGATGTGCCGCCAAACCAAGAACGCCTATGAGCAGAAGCATCGTGAGTTACGGAAACGGCAGAAGAAGGCGGTTGATACCGTACTTGATACCACCCGCCTTTTGCTCGACTGGCCGGACGATGAGCCGCTGTCAAAGCAAGCGTTCTGGCAACAAGTAAACGAGGTAGACCTTCGCACATCGCTTACAGATCTGCGTGTCTTTCAGCGGTTGGAAGAGCGCGGGTATGGCGATCTCCTCTTAGCCCGCTATCCAAGCATGCGCAAATACTTTGCGCAGTTTATTCGCTTGCCCTTTGCCGCCGAGCGTGGCAGCGATCCATTCATGCGGGCCATTCAGCTTGTTCGGAAGCTGGATTCTCAAGAAGTAAAGCAACTGCCGCGCGATGCCCCCACTGCCTTTGTTCCCAAAGAACTACGCCGGGCGTTGAAAGATGATACAGGCAACATCAATCGGAATGCCTGGGAGATGGGGCTTGCTTTGGCCATCAAAGATGCGTTGCGTTCGGGCGATCTCTATCTGCCACAAAGCAAGCAACACGTCTCATTCTGGGATTTTATGCTGAGTGATCCCCACTGGCAGGAGATCAAGAACTCCTCCTTTGCCGAACTTCAGCAACCGCACCAGCACGAAGTCAAAGCCATCCTCGCCGCGCAGTTTCACGATGCGGTCACCTCGGCAAAGAAGCAATTCAGCCTCGACCATTTTGCCGAAATTCAGCATAAGCAACTCAAACTGAAGCGCGATGATATAGTTGCGTTACCGGATGCCGTTACCAGACTACAAAAGGTCGTTGAGGCTAGTTTGCCATCCATTCGGATTGAGCAATTATTGATGGAAGTTGACCAACTCACCCAGTTCAGTCAGCACTTTACCCCCATCCAAGGTCACCATGCCAGGCCGAAGCATTTCTACAAAACACTCATGGCTGCCCTGATTTCGCAAGCCACTAATCTTGGTGTGGTCGCCATGAGTGCTAGTGTGAAAGACATTTCCGTAGACATGCTACGGCATGTGCTACCCAATGGAACCTATTTCATTGATGATCTTGACGGGGATTTCGCGCAAAAACCTACGCTTATTCACTGATCATCTCTCTCGAAACCGTAGGTTTCTGTTCAAATGCCCCCGCTAGTCCAGAATGGGTAAGTTAGTTAAGTATAGCCAACACGTGCGTCGTTTTATTTTACGCTTTGACTTGCTTCTCTGCGTTTTGGATTGCCACTTGTGCTGCTGCCAGTCGAGCAACGGGTACGCGGAAGGGTGAACAACTTACATAGTCCACACCGACGCGATTAAAGAAGTCGATGCTTTGTGCGTCGCCGCCATGTTCTCCACAGACGCCGATTTTGAGCTGCGGATTGGTTGCGCGCCCTCTCTCTATGCCAAACTCAATCAGTTGCCCCACTCCCTCTTCGTCAATTACCTGGAAAGGGTCTTCCGGCAATACTTTGCGAACAATGTAGCTGGGCAGAAAGTGGGCGCTGTCATCGCGGCTCATGCCCAGCGTCGTCTGGGTTAGATCGTTGGTGCCAAAGCTAAAGAAGTCGGCGTGGGCAGCGATGCGATTGGCGACAAGGGCAGCGCGCGGCAACTCGATCATGGTTCCCACTGTGTAGTTGAGCGTGAGACCATGTGCGCCCGTTACCTCTTGAGCAATGCGGTGAATGATTTCGCTCTGGTTGATCAATTCCACGTCGGTTGCCACCAGGGGAACCATAATCTCTGGCAGCACAACCATCCCCTCTGATTGTACGGTACACGCAGCCTCGAAGATTGCGCGCACTTGCATCTCGGTCACTTCTGGATAGACCAGCCCCAACCGGCAACCGCGGTGACCTAGCATCGGATTCACCTCGCGCAATCGATCCACTTGGCGCAAGAGGGTCTCTTTCTGCGAGACTTCGGTAATGAGTTGCGCGACATGGGTCATGCTTTTGGCATGTTGCAACAGCGTAAAGCGCAATTCGGTGATCTCTGCCACCAAATCCTCTCGACTGGGCAAAAATTCGTGGAGGGGTGGGTCGAGCAGACGAATGGTTACGGGTAAGCCATCCATTGCGCGGAAAATTGCCATGAAATCCTCTTGTTGCAGGGGCAGCAACTTCTCCAATGCCTGCACACGCTCGGCCCAGTTATCGGCTAGAATCATCTCGCGCATGGGAACCAGACGTTCTTCGCCAAAGAACATATGCTCCGTGCGGCAAAGCCCAATCCCCTGCGCGCCAAAGGTACGCGCCATCGCTGCATCTGCGCCCGTGTCCGCATTAGCACGCACGGTCAGGCGGCTGCGCTCGTCTGCCCAGGTGAGCAATTGCACAAAATCGTCGCGGAATTCTGGCTTGCTGGTCGGCACTTTGCCCAGAAAAACGCGGCCCGTCGAGCCGTCCACCGTGATCCACGATCCCTTGCGTATAACGTGTTGGCCAATGCGCAGGCAATCTTGGTAGTGGTCAATCTCGATGCCACCTGCACCGACAATGCACGGTTTGCCCATCCCGCGGGCGACCACAGCGGCATGGCTGGTCATGCCGCCGCGCACAGTCAACACAGCTTGCGCGCCCGTCATGCCATGAAAATCTTCGGGGCTGGTCTCGTGGCGCACCAACACAAAGGGCAGCGCAGCCGGGTCTTGGGCAAGCTGCTCGGCCTCGTCAGGGTCTAAAATCACAATCCCAGCCGCTGCACCAGGGCTGGCGGGTAGACCTGTCGTCAAGACGACTGAATCCGCATCGGGAGCCACCATCGGGTGTAAAAGTTGGTCGATCTGCTCTGGCTCCACACGCAACAGCGCAGTCTCCTTGTCGATCAACCCCTCTTCTACCATCTCCACGGCAATGCGTACCGCGGCGGCACCTGTGCGCTTGCCCGCGCGGGTTTGCAACAACCAAAGCTTGCCCCGCTCAATGGTGAACTCGATGTCCTGCATGTCACGATAATGACGCTCGAGGCTACTGGTGATCTCGTGAAGTTGCGCGGCGACATCGGGTAACTCTTCGGAAAGCTGTAGGATTGACTTTGGCGTGCGTGTGCCAGCCACCACATCCTCCCCCTGGGCGTTGAGCAAGTATTCGCCATAAAGCAATCGCTCTCCAGTGGAGGGGTTACGGGTAAAGGCGACCCCTGTCCCACTTTCCCAATCGAGGTTGCCAAAGACCATTGCTTGCACACTCACGGCTGTGCCTAGTTCATCGGCAATGCGGTAGACGCGCCGGTAATCTACCGCGCGTCGCCCCGTCCAGGAGTCAAAGACCGCTGAAATTGCCATGCGTAGTTGATCTTGTGGGTCTTGGGGAAAGGAGTGCCCGTGGTGATCGGAAAAAATAATGCGCTTGAAGGCCTCAATCACCTCTTCCAGTTGCGCTTCGGTGAGGTCGGTATCGCGGCCTCCTTGCGTGTGGGCTTTGGTACGATCTAGCACCCGTTCAAACTTTGCATTGTCCACCCCCATGACGATATGCCCGAACATGGCAATGAAGCGACGGTAGGCATCCAGGGCAAAGCGACGCTCGCCTGTCAGACGTGCCAGCCCCTCTACCGTGGCGTCGGTCAGCCCCAGGTTTAAGACTGTATCCATCATGCCAGGCATAGAAACCGCCGCACCAGAGCGCACAGAGATCAAGAGCGGGTTGTCGGATGAGCCGAACTGTTTGCCGGTTTGCTCCTCCAACGTACGCAGGGCGTGGGTGGTTTGCGTCCACATACCTTCTGCAAATTGCCGCTCGTTGGCGTAGTAGGCATTGCACGCCTCGGTGGTGATGGTGAACCCTGGTGGCACGGGTAATCCAGCCTGGATCATGTCAGCGACTCCAGCACCTTTGCCGCCGAGCAACTCCTTCATCGTGCCATTGCCCTCAGTGAAGAGGTATACCCACTTGTAGTTGCGATCATACGGATTCATGTGAAATTTCCTCATTACCTTCACGTGGTTTGGGTAGATTATTTGTTCGCGTACCCGCTTTTAGTAGTCTGTTGCGTGAGCGTTGGAACTAACAATATGCGTTGATTTCAACTGATTGCGCTGGATGGGGGAGTGGGCGAATAAAGTTGTGGGGGAACGTGGTAAGGGTATCGATAGACGCACACAAGTAGAGGCCCCTACTGACTGGTAAGGTAGGAAAGGCTTAGGTGTCGTAAAATTTGTTATGTCCTAAGCGTACTGCAAAGCCGTGTATCTCCCAAACTTCATCTTTTGAATTAATTTCGTTGGATGATTGCTTCACCAGGGAGGAATGAGCGGGGGTGGCGATAGACACCAGTCTGAATCCTTTTTGGTTCCCTATCAGTCCGGCATGGCGTAATTGAGCCATCTACCCTACTGCTTCAACTCTCGAGAGTCGCTTGACTCCATTCGCTGCCCCACTTTGTGATACAATCAACCCTGATCATTCATTAGACCACAGGTAATCCATGCAAATCCCATCCAACTTCCCGCCCGACAGCCAGTCGGCCCAGATGGCACGCTACCGGCAGATCGCCACGAGGAACTTTGCCATCGAAAAGGGCTGCGCTGAGCGTTGTGGGTTGGTGGGAATTGTGAATCACGCATTCAGGAGAGGATCAAGGTGAGGGTATGGCGAACATTGCGAACAATGTAGTGGAGTTGGTGGGTAATACGCCGCTGGTGCGGCTGAACCGAGTGACGGGGAATGCGGGGGCGACGGTGCTCGCCAAGCTAGAGTTCTTCAACCCTGCGTCGAGCGTCAAGGATCGAATCGGGGTCAGCATGATTGAGGCTGCCGAGAAAGCAGGCAAGATCGGCCCAGATACCATCATCCTGGAGCCAACCAGCGGTAACACAGGCATTGCTCTCGCCTTTGTGTGTGCCGCCAAGGGCTATCGCTGCACGCTGCTCATGCCCGACTCGATGAGCATGGAACGACGCATTTTGCTGCGCGCATATGGGGCTGAATTGATCCTGACGCCTGCTGCCGAGGGCATGAATGGCGCAATCCGGCAGGCCGAGGCGATGGCTGCCGCGGATTCGCGCTACTTCATTCCGCAGCAGTTCGAGAACCCCGCAAACCCAGCAGTACATGCACGCACCACGGCAGAGGAGATTTGGCGCGACACGGACGGTCAGATCGACATTTTGGTTGCTGGCATCGGTACGGGCGGCACGATCACGGGCGTGTCGGAGGTGTTGAAGGAGCGCAAGCCGAGCTTCCGAGCAGTGGCAGTGGAGCCAAAAGATTCACCTGTTCTGACTGGCGGCAAGCCCGGTCCGCACAAGATTCAAGGCATTGGTGCCGGTTTCATCCCAGCCGTTCTGAACACGAGCATTATTGACGAGATCGTGCATGTGACGAATGACGAGGCGTTTGCTATGGCGCGACGCATGGGACAGGAAGAAGGCATCCTCGCGGGCATTTCATCGGGTGCTGCTGTACACTCGGCTGTGCAAGTGGCGCAGCGACCTGAAAACGCCGGTAAGATGATCGTGGTGATCATTCCCTCGAACGGCGAGCGCTATCTGAGCACTGCACTCTATGCTGACCTGCGTGACGCTTAGGCGTGCCGTCTGGCGGCAGACAGAGACGAAGATAGAGGCAGAGACAGAGGACGCGCCTGTTTGAAACCTTGCGGAGCGATATCCAGTCATTCTTCGACCGTGATCCGGCGGCGCGCAGCGTGCTGGAGGTGATCCTGTGCTATCCAGGGCTGCATGTGCTGTGGTTCTACCGTCTGTCGCATTGGCTGTGGGGTGCGCGTTGGTATGTGCTGGCGCGCTGGATCTCCCAGTGGGGGCGCTTTTTCACCGGCATTGAGATCCACCCAGGGGCCAAAATCGGGCACAGGTTGGTAATCGACCACGGCATGGGCACTGTGATCGGCGAGACGGCTGAGATTGGCGATGATGTGACGCTCTATCATAACGTGACGCTGGGTGGCGTGACCATGAAAAAGGAGCGGCGTCACCCACTGGTCGAGGATCATGTGGTAATTGGTGCGGGGGCGCAAATCCTGGGGCCGATCCGCATTGGGGCCCATTCGCGCATTGGCGCGAATGCGGTCGTCGTCAAGGACGTACCCAGCGAGTCGGTGGTGATAGGGGTGCCGGGGCGAATCCAATCGCGTGCGGGGGTCAAGTTACCTGAACGTGGCCCCTTTGACCTGGAGCACAATCTGCTGCCCGACACGACAATGAATCTGCTGGAGAAGCTGACGGCGCGCGTGGCTGCACTGGAAGCAGAGTTAGCTGAAATGCGCGCGTCAAAAAGTACTGCGCGCTCTGACGATTCTGCCGGTGCGCGCAATGCGTCCTAGTCTATCGCTTCTGCTCGGCAGCGTGTGCCATCGCCACGCCCTATCCGGCAGACGGACAAGTCGGACGATGGTACAGACTCCATGGTTTGGGAGTATCCGTTAGTGTTGAATGTGTTGGAAAACGAATGCGACCTATCCCCTGCACGCTGCTGCAACCCCATGCTCCGCAGCAGCGTGCAGGGGAAGGACTTTCTAATCTACCTTAGCGATGCACTTTGGAAGATAAAATGAGCACTGCTGTGCTGCCGGCTCTTTACTGTTCGTTCCTCTGTAACCGGCCCAGGCAGCACGTTGTTGGCGCGCTTGGAAGTAGACAAACTCCTCCTGACCAAGTGCCGAAATATTGCCGTGGGTGGGATAGTTGGCAATGGCTTCTTCGTCGATGTCGACGTCGAGTCCTGGTGCATCCGGCACCTGCATATATTTGCATCAACCCCACCAGGTCTCGCCTTCCGCCAGGTGGGCCTGGGCTACATCCGGATTCAGATCGACACCGAAGCCCGGCCTCTCCGTGATTCTCAGATACCCTTTTTCAATGTAGGAGCCGTCGAGAATCAGCAACTCGTCCATCCAGTCGCCTTTTCCGGTGACCGTTTCGCACGCGATAAAGTCGCGAATCGACCCTGCCCACTGGCACGTTGCCCATGTGTTGAGCTGACTGCCCGTGTTGTGCGTCGCCATCGGCAGCCCCCACACCTCGGCCATGTCAGCGATGCGCTTGTTCTCCAGGAAACCGCCGCTGTTGCGTAGATCCGGGTGAAGGATATCGCATCCCTGATGGACTATGAAATCTGCGAACTCTTGCCGCCGCCACAAATTCTCACCCGTGCAGATTGGGACTGACGAACTCGCGGTCAGCCGTTTCCAACTCTCCGAATA
>JBBQIG010000201.1:0-8108 GCA_038324715.1 Anaerolineae bacterium
GAAAGCTCAACACGACTGAGAGCGAAATCATACTCATTACCGTTGATACAAAAATTACCGTTGACACAAGCTGTGGTGCGGTATCATATTCCGTTGCCAGCACGGCGCTCATTACAGCCGTCGGCATTGCAGCCTGCAGAATAATCACATCGCGCTCTATGCCACCCACAGAGAGCAAAAGACACAAGAGCAAGGCTAGCAAAGGTGCAGCTATCAGCCGGATAAAGACACTACGCCAAATGACAGCTTGGTTTGTAAAAAGAGCTGCGGCGCGCAACTGAATCCCCAACAACGCCAACATTCCTGGCACTGTCGCACCTGCCATCAGATCCACCGCCCGATAAATCGGGAGGGGTACTTCGCCACCCAACTGATTGAGCAGCAGCCCCCCAATTGCGGCATACAACACAGGCACTTGCAAGCTATTACGCAATGCCTGCCCAACGGATACACCTCCCGCAGAGGCAACAGCAACGCCAAGTGTGTTGTTGAGAAACGAGGCAACCACGTAATAGAGTGTGCCCAACGCCAGCCCAATATCTCCAAAAGCGAAGAGGCTGATGGGAATTCCCATGTTGCCATTGTTGCTAATTGCGCTCGTCAGTACAATTGCTATTCGCTCGCGCCGGGGCTGACTAAAGCCAATCAGCCAACCCGCAATCCCCGCAAGAATCGAGACCGATGCAGCCACAATTGCCACATGCCGCATAACGCTCAGATCGACCTCTGAGGTATAGAGGCTGCGAAAAACCAGCGAAGGTGTGGCTAAATAGAAGAGCAGCCGCCCCAGCGACCGCCCATCAATCGTCATGCGCCACGCCAATAAATACCCTGCAAGCGCAATCAGAAAGACGGGTAAGACCGTCTCAAGAAAAATGGGCAGCAGGCTCTGCATTACAGCCATAAGCTGGGTGCGTTCTAAGCGGTTTTGTCCGCTGGGTTGTTCCCTGAATTTGCGTCACCCTGCACTGGCTTGGCAACAGCTTGATCGTTGCTGACCAACCCTACATTGTGAAAGACCTCATATTGATCCAGGGTAGGGGTAAAAAACTCAACCACATATTCGTTGGGAACTCCCATCGGCTGGCTGACCTCATCCAAGAGTGCATAAATAAACTCTTGGCGCTGTGCTGGCTTCAGTTGGAGTGTACCCTCATCCCAAAGAAGAATGGTTCCGTAAACCCCTTCCGCTGTGTAATGCAAATCGAGCTTGCCAATGGTAAGCGGCAGTTGATCCTCAGCGTCTACCTGATCAAGGTCAAAAAGTGCATACTGTTCAGAGCTACTCGTCCGCACCAACCGCTTCAACTTGAGATTCACGCCTACCTGCTTACCCTGCCCAGCTACATCTTGAATATATGATGACCTACAAATTTACGCTCATATACTACTGCTATACTTCTCGAGACGACCCGTTTTCCATATCATCATCTTCCGGGACATCGTCTTCCGAGTCATCTTCATACTCACCCAGATCAGCTTCGTCCATGCCATCACTGAGTGCGTCATACCACTCATCGTCCTCAGCGTCGCTCTCCCACTCTTCATCCTCTTCCAGCAATTCATCAAAGAGAGGGGCGTCGTTGACCAGATCGATAAACTGCATCTCTTCAATCGCGATTTCAGCGGTTTCCACCTCAAGCTCGTTGTCGCTCAACAAGACAGTCTCCAACAGATCGCGTGCCACATCCCCACCGACTTGTCCCAACGCAATAATTGCCGCCAGCCGCACTAGATCTACACGGTCTTGCAGCAGTTCAGCCAAATCTTCAACAGCAGACTTTGCGCCTAATTCACCGGTGGCAATTGCAGCCTCTGCACGCATATCGGCAGAAGGACTTCGCAACTCCGCACGCACCAAGCCGCGCCAACGTACATCGGCACTGCGCCCCATCGCAAAGACAGCGCTCACACGCATCATCTCATCTGCGGAATAATAGCCATCTTCGATAAGCTGACGTACCCCCGCCTCGCTCGAATAGGCAATACTCTCCAAGGCGCGGCGACGCACTTCCAGCGGTTCTTCGTCATTGTTCAAGACAGCCAATAAGGCTTCTTCTGCACGCATAGCAAGCGCAGAATCCAATTCTTCCAGCTCGCCCGCAAGAATATACGGGCCTAGCCCTGTCGCCGCAGCGGCGCGCACACCTGTATCTGGGTCATTGTGCAAGAATTGCACAAATGGGCCAAGCATATCAACGCTTGCCTCACTCCACAGCCCGCGAATGGCAGCTCGGCGCACCGAAGGATTACTGTCATTGATGACCACACGCAGAAAGCGCGACAGATGCAAGTCAATGTCCTCTGCCGCCAACTCCACCATATCCGTCACCAACTCAGCGCGCCGTGCGGGATCAACAAGTTCCCACTGTTGGCGTAAAAGTTCAGCATCTTGGAGCGTGAGATCTGAAAAGACATAGAAGACCTCATACAAGACCAGATCGCGCTCGGTGATCAAGCGATTCAACGCTTGATCAACAGTGGGCTTAGGACGAAGACCTGGGCTGACTCGTTGAGGATCAACCAAAACATCATCGTCCTCATCCTCTTCTTCAGGATCAATGATCTCAAAGTCACTTCCCAATGTATCCAATAAGCGGCGTACTTCCGCAGCAACAACAGCCTGATCGCTCTCATCAATATCACTGAGATAGGCAGCCACTGCCGCGCTCACGTCATCATCATAATCCGTGGGCGTACCTGTATTGGGTTTCTCCTGCTCCGGTTTGCGCGGCTGCTCTTGACGCTTATTCTCTTTCTTCTTGCTTGGTTTATTCTTTCGATGTTTCGGCATACTTCGCAAATGCCCCTATCTATTTCCAATATACCTGGTGGTGCAACTTCCGATGCACCCACCAGGTACAATCCCTAATTCCAAGTAAAACCACGTATCGCACTAGGTGGGCTGACAGGTTGTAAGCGCCCATCAACTTGTTCCGCCACTTCAACCCACCACCGCCATTGATTGTCAAACTCTGCGGGGGCAAGGTCACACAGGCTTGTGTCCAGCGACCATTCTGTCGTTGTCACGGGCGCAGCCTGGGAAACAATCCAAATGACATCTTCTTGCCCATCTGCACTTCGTCCATTCACAAAACCTAAATGCAGTACATACTTATCACTGTCTTTAACAAACTGCACGCGCTGCCAGACAAGTGTTCCCCCTGTTTTACACCCGATAGCGGCTGCCTCAACAGGCAGAACCAACTCAGGGGCTTCCACCCGCGTTTCCAAGGTGGTGGAGATTGCAGCAGATGCCGCTGTCTCAACAGGAACTGCGACCGGAACAAAAAGCATCTGCCCCGGTTGGATCGCAAAGACTTCCTGTGCAGAAATCTCATTGACATCCATCAGCGCTTCCACTTCTACATCATAGCGAGCCGCAATGGTCACCAATGTGTCCCCCGACTTCACCTGATAGACAACTGGGGTTACAGTAGGTGTGGGCGAAGGTGAAGCGACAACCACGGGCGTAGCAGTGGCACTTGCCGCATCAGAAACGGATGGCACTGTAGATGACTCACTAGCAGGCCCATTAACAGACAATCCCGCAACTCGTGCAACGCCACCGACAGCCTCCGCAGAGGGCGTACTGGTTGCTGTTGCAGGTACCACCACCAGTGTAGAAGAATTGCTGCTTGCTGTGTCTACAGGTTGTACGGTCGGTTGTACGGTAGCTTGACTTGTAGCCCGACTCGTTGCCTGAACTATAGGCTGACTCGTCCATGTAGGTGTTGGCGTGCGATTTGGACTCTCGGCATCGGATTCTGTGGCCGCGGCCATGCCTCCCATTCGTGCAGATTCAAGTTCCTCAGCAGGTAGGGTTGCTGGTGGCACAGGTGTGGCCGCTATGATTGCGGTTGCGGCAGGGGCCTCAGTTGGAGACTCTTGCATCTCCGCATCCTGTGCAGCATCAACCTCCACCTCTTCCAATTCTTCAACCTCAGCAGCAGCCTTGGTCAGTTGAGGCCCCCCAACACCTACGGGTGATTCCTCAACAACGGGCACAGACGCCAGCGTGGCAGCATCACCGGTGGCAGCATTACTAGCTGTGGCATCCTCTGATACGGATGTTGGAGTAGGTTCGGCGGCGATCAATGCGACCACCACAGACCCATCGCTGACAACAGGTGCATCCGCCACAACTACAACGTTATTACTGACGCCATTAGTGACTCCGTTATCTGTGCCATTGTCCACACCGTCACCGGCTATGGGTGTCATGACGATAGGAGTCATCACAATCACAACCTCTGGCTCAATGCTGGCACTGAGATCCTCTACCAGGGTCACACCACGCACCAAGTTCGAGCGCGCCCACATGATCGGGCTTACTCGTTCCCATTGCGTAGCGATGAGCACGAGCAGCAATAGGGCAAGCAACGCCGGTGCACCAATGGTCATAAATTTCGGAGGCGCTTCGCGCAGTTCACGCCCGCAACCAGGACAAACAACCAGTTCAGAGCTTGCAGGAGTTGAACAATGCATGCAGCGAATCTGTTTGGGTCTATGCCCCAAATCTTCGCCACAGCCAGGACAAGCACCTGTTTGACTGTGAACATGCTCGCCACATTCGGGGCAAACAGTAGCTTCTGTTTTTCGAGTTCTAGTCGTGCCGATAGAAATAGGACTGGCAGTTACCGGGGATGGCTGCCAGCCATATTCGACAGAACCCCGAGAATTGGCCGATTGCTCACTCATGCAGTCAGCACAACTTTTAGCTTTGTGGACATAGTACTCCCTATTGGCCCAAGATTGAGATCCAATCGATCCCTTGTTGGGTAGTTGTGATGTCCCGGACAGTGACCAATACCATCAACCCCAACAAGAGCATAAAACCCACCATGTGGATCATGCCTTCTCGTTCTGGGTTCACGCGCCGGCCTCGGATAAGTTCAAACAAGATAAAGAGCAGACGCCCTCCATCCAATGCTGGCAAAGGTAGCAAGTTGGTAATTGCTAACGCTGCACTCAGCACGGCGGATAAACGCCAGACTGGAAACCAAAGTCCTGTATCAATTGTTGCCGACACAGCGCCGCCCACCATCTGAGCAATGCCAACAGGCCCGCTCAATTGAGCATCGGCAGGCTCTACTTGACCCGCTAGCAACAACACGGGAAGTTGCAATACCAAGAAAGCATACTCCGCAGTGGAGCGCACGCCTTCCCACAACGCGGGAAGCAGCGGCAACTTCGCCAATGTGCTTGCTGGCCCAATTTGCACGCCCAGCGCACCTTGTCCCTCTGGTGGATTGACGCGTGGTGTTACATTCAGCACCACGAACTCGTCGCCCCGTAACAGATTCAGTGTGATTTCCTCACCCAAGTGCTGGCTCACAACTTCATTGAGTGGGCTATTCTCACCAATCACAATATCGTTCACAGCATAGATCAAGTCACCTGGCTGGATGCCTGCCTCAAATGCAGGGCTACCTTCAGTCACTGCGGACACTTGAGTCGATAAGACAGGCTCAAAGCTTACACCCGCCAACAATTGTTCTTGATCAATTGCCTGATTGAGCGGGATCTCGACCTGGGCATTGTTGCGCAATACGGTAACACGACCCAACGAAGGATCCCCCTCAACTTCCTGAATCACTTCATAGTCGAAGTCGGGGATGGCGCTGACACTCACAGGCTGCCCATTGAGGTCAAGCAGTAAATCATTGGGCTGTATTCCAATGGTTGCGGCTGTGGAATTGGCATCGACCGCAGTCACCACCGGGTGTGCTACCACCGCGGGGAAACCAGCCATAAAGCTGGCGGCAAAAAGGATGATCGCCAAGAGCGCATTCATGACAGGCCCAGCCACCAACGTTGCAGCGCGCGCCTTACGGCTTGCGGCATTAAACGAACCAGATGACACATCACTGGCGTCCTCACCCTTCATGCGTGCAAAACCGCCAAAGGGAATCAGATTCAGTGTAAAGTCAGTGCCATCATAGCGGAAGAGCTTGATCAGCCGCGGGGGGTAGCCCATTCCAAATTCTTCAACCACAATGCCGTTGCGACGCGCAACCCAATAGTGGCCGAGCTCATGGAAAAAGACCAAGATGCCGAGAACGAGGATAAACGAAACGATTGTAATCATTACAGGTACATTTGCCTTTCGCAAGCCAACAACAGCTACACAAAGTCTATTTCTGGTGCGCCGCAGCCAGCCCTACGTATTGCGGCATTATACTCGTTGCCAAAGCTATCCTGCAAATGACTCAGGAGAGACGCTAGGCAGCATCAAACTACACTACTCTGGTGGCTAGAGCAGAAGATATTCCCACTGTGACTTGTTGATATAAGTCCAATATAACAATACAAGAATGTAACACGCCAAGAAGTGTGTCTGGCTCCGCTTGCAGTATCACCAACACTTAGCACCAACACTATAGCGAATTTGGCCCCTCTTCACCGTAAGCCCAATTCATCTGCAAAAACTACTCTGCGCGCAACCAACTCCCCACTACTTGCGGCGATTCAACTAACGCATGAAAGAGGTTCTCTGGTTCCAGTCCAGAACAGATCAAAACGGCCAGTGATGGACGCTTGACAATCCAACCCAGTGCTTGGGTAACCTTTGCCGCCATGCCGCCCGTCACATCCACCCCGTGGCTGCCCCCCAACCCCGCGCGGATTTGGGCAAAGCTCTGTGGCGTGACAGTTGGAATCAGCGCAGCCGTGGGATCAAGGTTTGGGTCAGCACTATAAATGCCGCCCACCTCCCCAGCCAGGATGATGCGAGAGGGCAACAGCGAATCATCTAACGCTTGAAAGACATCTTCGGTAGAGGCAATTGTGCCACCCCGCACCACATCCAGCGCCACATCTCCATGCACCACCGGCACCAACCCACGCGCCAGCGCCGCCAACACGACAGAATCCGGCCCCGCAGCAACGCGACCATCGGCACAGCGCAGCGCAACACTCGGCTGAACAGTCCACGCTGGAATCCCCGCGGCCAATAACTCCGCAACGACAATGCGATTAAGCCGCGCCGCCGCATCCGCAGTCCGCGCAAAGCCCATCCACTGGATTGCACTCGATACACCCTCCCGCGTTCCATGCGTCTTAGCGTGAACATGCCCGAAACTGCCAGACCCATGACCGATGACAATGCGCAAAGCGGGTTGGGTTAGGCGCGCCCGCTGAATTTCCTGCGCCAGCCTGTGGATGTCCTCTTGACGAGGCATCTCTGTCTCGCGTTTATCCGTCAACAGCGAACCGCCCAACTTCACAAAGAGGGTTGTCATGTCTCTATTCCTTGAGCAATCTGTGGCTTTTCTGTGGGCTTTTCGTGGGCAATCCGTAGGCTATTCCCTGGGCGTTACGCTAAATGGCATGCGCTTGAATCATTTTTCTGGAAAACATTGCCAAACAAATCAGGCGGCAAATAAATCAACGGGACACAAAAGGGCTGACCGCACGCGGCCAGCCCTACATTGTAGTCTCGTGTGTGGGCGAAAAGGGACTCGAACCCCTGACCCCCTCGGTGTAAGCGAGGTGCTCTAACCAACTGAGCTATTCGCCCGTATAGTTGTTGGACTGTACGCACATTCATATTGCAGTTCATGTTGTACAGTCCAACAACTATACCGTGAGCCAGGAGCTTTGTCAAAATCTCGTCACAATCCAACGTTTCATCACGCGTCCTACTATTGACACAATACTACCCCATTGCACTTTGTGGGACTGGTATTGTGCCAACAGCAGGCTACTAATTCCCCAAAATTGATTGTGGCTGTTTGGAGCTTTTATGGAGAATTAATTTTCTGCATGCAGATTAAGGTACAGAGATCCATGCAGAGAGGTTCTTTTCATCTACTGTCACATGTGTAGCGTTCGCGTCAAAGGCACATTCCCGTGGGTTTTTCTCTTGGTCTAGGCTGTTCTATAATATACAGTGAACAATATATTGTGGACGTCAACATCATAGTTGAGATGCTGCTAGCAGGAAACTCATTTCTACCGCATAAGCGCTTCGCAATTGACAACTATTAATTGCACCATCGAGTGTGGTGTTTTTCAGCTCCTTTTCTACCCACCAAACCGCAAAATTTCTATCGACTTCGGCCCTGACAGAACACCGATTTTCTTGGACCTTCTGGAACCTAAGA
>JBBQIG010000202.1:0-8103 GCA_038324715.1 Anaerolineae bacterium
CACGTGCGGACGCTTTATGATGATGGCTTGCATGGTGATGGCGCAGCCAACGACGGTCTCTATGGCAACACCTTCTACCAAACGGGCGTGGCTGGCGATGTGGCTGGCGCAGGTTCCTACAACGTCACCGTCAACGCCACCGGCAATAGCAGCCTTGCTGGCAACTTTGTGCGCCAAAAGATTCTTGGTTTCTTCATCTATAGCAGTGGCGATGACGACTTTGATGGATTGCCCAACGAGTATGAGCAGGCTCACGGCGGCAGCACGACCAGTCTCGATCCAGCTGGCGACCCCGATGGCGATGGCAGCACCACCTTGGAAGAGTGGCAAAACGGCACAGATCCCTTCGACCCCGACAGCGACGATGGCGGTGAGAGTGACGGTACGGAACAAGACCGTGGCTCCGATCCGCACGATCCGTCTGACGATGGCGTTGAGCCGACGTGGACGGTTGCCTACCCTGGCATCAACAAGGCTTTTGTCCGCTATGCCCCGCGTGCACAATATGAGCTTGTCCAGGTCTACCGCAGTAGTAGCTTCACAGGAACTTACACGTTCCTTTCTGAAGATCTTGCGCCCAGCGGTCTGGTCACCGACACAACTGCGGTCAACGACCAAGAGGTTTGCTATTATGTGATTGGCATCACCGTCGGTGGGGCGCAGTCCGCACCGCTGACACCCTCTTGCACAACGCCCAAAGCCGACCCGTGGGCACCGGATGGCGGCTTCTTGATCAACGACGGCGCGTCTGCAACCTTGTCGCCCGATGTCACGCTAACCATCTTTGCCTCTGACGAGGTCTCTCCACATATTCACGAAGCGGATACGCTGGATGAGATTATGGAGCCGCCAAGCTCCAGCGCCACAGAAGTAACGGATATGCGTATTAGCAATCGTGGCGACATGGCAGGCGCGACCTTTGAGCCTTACACCACCACCAAAGCCTGGACGCTGGGCCAAACAACAGGACTCGCCACGGTCTACATGCAGTTCCGCGACGCCGCGGGCAATGTGTCGGACATAAAGCCCAATAGTATCTTTGTCGGGCAAGCACCTCCCCCACCTGCCCAACTGGAACTCGTGTTGCCTTTCATCTCCACCCCATAACAGCACAAGCGCACCAATAGCAGGAAGTCTCAACACTTCTTGCTATCGATGCGCCAGTTAGGGTCTAGCATAGAAGAACACCGCCGCAAGTGCATCAAACACTTGCGGCGGTTGGTTTATATAGCATGGAATCAAAGTGATAGGTCCGTGGCAGAACGCATCGTTTGCTTGTGATACAATTATGTGAGCCTGTGAGGTGCCATTTCTTGAGGTTTAAGGATGGATTTACGTTGAATTGAGCTATCTACAGTCATTATCTAACCCGAATAGTTACACTATTTGGTCAAACTAACTTGTAATAACGTTTTGTTTACCTATGGGAACATATTATGAGCAACGATCAATCGAAACAGTATGAAATGTCAGCCTGGGATCTGTCGGAACTGCTAACGGATACCCAAGAGTCGACAATCACGGCGCGCATTGCCAGCTTGGAAGCGGACGTGCAACAGTTTGTTGCGCGCCGTGAGCAGTTACACGCCGAAATGGATCCGGCTGTTTTGCTGGATACCATGCGCCAAGGCGAGAAAATTATGGAGCAAATCTATACGTTGGGCGCGTATGGCAGTCTCTGGTTTTCGGCGGATACACAATCACCCGCAGCGTTGACCTATCGCAACCGTATGCAGCAGACGTTGACGGGATTGCAAAACCGCATCCTCTTCTTTGAATTATGGTGGAAGAGCTTGGATGATGATGAGGCTGCGGCATTGCTGCCCAATGCTGAACAATTTCACGACTATCGCTTCTACTTGCAAGACTTGCGCCGCACCAAACCTTATACGTTGGATGAAAAGTCAGAGCAGCTCATTAACGTGAAGGATGCCAATGGGATGGATGCGGTGATCACTCTCTATTCTATGCTGACCAGTCGTCTAGAATTTGCGATTGAGATAGACGGCGAAACCAAGACATTGACGCGCGATGCCTTGATGGGCTATGTCTATTCGACACGCCCAGAAGAGCGCGCTGCGGCATACCAAGAACTCTATCGGGTTTATGAGAAAGAAGCCCCTATCCTGGCGCAAATCTATGCCAACCGCGTGCGGGACTGGTATGCCGAGCAAGTGGAACTGCGTGGCTATTCGTCTCCCATTGCCGTGCGTAACATGGCAAACGATATTCCCGATGCGGCAGTGGATACGCTGTTAGATGTGGCACGCCGTAACGCGCCTCTCTTCCAGCGTTACTTTAAGCTCAAGGCTGGATGGATGGGCATTGAGAAGTTGCGCCGCTATGATATCTATGCGCCTTTGGCTGAATCTGACCAGACCACTGATTATAGTGAGGCAGTCAAGATGGTGCTAGATACCTTTGCCGACTTTGACCCACGCGTGGGAGAACAGGCTGAACGAGTCTTTACGCACAACCATATTGACAGCGAAATTCGCAAGGGCAAGCGCGGAGGGGCTTTTTGCGCCACTGTATTGCCCAGCCAGACGCCGTGGGTGTTGATGAACTACACGGGCAAGGTGCGGGATGTTGCTACATTGGCGCACGAATTGGGTCATGCCATTCATAGCATGGCGGCTGACCATCACTCGCTGTTGACTCAACATGCCACATTACCGCTGGCTGAAACCGCATCGGTCTTTGCCGAGCAGTTGCTGACTGAACGCTTGCTGGCAGCGGAGAGCGATCCGCTGGTGCGCCGAGAAATTTTGGCGAGTGCGGTCAACGATATGTATGCCACGGTGATGCGCCAAGCTTACTTTGTGATCTTTGAGCGCGATGCCCATGCTGCGATCTTGGATAACAAGTCGCCGGATGATCTCTATACGCTCTATCAAGAAAATCTGCGCGAGCAATTTGGCGACAGTGTTGAGATCAGCGACGAATTTCGCTATGAGTGGGTGAGCATTCCACACATCTATAATACGCCTTTCTATTGCTATGCCTATAGCTTTGGACAACTGCTGGTGCTTGCCCTCTATCGACGCTATCAGCAAGAAGGGGACGCCTTTAAGCCTGGTTATCTGCGGCTCTTGGCACATGGAGGCTCTGCGCGACCCGAAGAGGTTCTGCGCGAGGTGGGCATTGACATGAGCGACTCAGCTTTCTGGCAAGGTGGCTTTGATGTCATTCGCGATATGATTGAGCAGTTGGAAGCAATTAAGCTGTAGAGATTCCACTGGTCTGAAGAATTTTGCACAAAAGGGAGGGAGGAGCAGCAATCTACACCGGATCGCTGCTCCCTCCCTTTTGTTTATGTTTAAGGTGATCCCTGTCGTCAAGACCAGAGATCAACAAGTTCAAGATAGCAGGTTGGGTGGTACGTTAACGCCTCAAGAAGGTTAGGGTTCGATCCCACGCCAAGTCCGCTGCCGCTTGGTTGTATGCTTGCGTCTGGTCAGGTTCAAAGAACCAGTGTCCAGTGCCAGGGTAACGATAGAAGTCCACCGGGCGGCCCGCTCGCTTTAAGGATTCCTCCAGGTTGTCGACGTTGGATTTCGGCTCATACTCATCTTCCTCGGCAAAGTGACCAAGATAGGCAGCTCTAGAGTTGCTGAAGTCGCCGTCCCCTGTCCCGTAAAAGAGGACGACGGAATGGATCCGTTCGGGAGCGGCGGCGGCAAGCTCCAGCGCATAATAGGCACCCAGCGAGAAGGCAATCACTGCCATGCCGCGGTCGTCCTGTCCGGCATGTTCGTTGAGGAACCTTGTTGCCTTCGCGATGTCAGCCTTGGCCTTGGCTTCGTTGGCGTCAAGTGTACTGCCAAGGATTTCGGCGTCGGCAATGGTGTCTGCCACCTTGCCATGATAGAGGTCTGGGGCGAAGGCAACAAAATCAGCTTCAGCCAGTCGTTCGCAAAAAGCCTTTATGATGTCGTTCAGCCCCCACCAGGCGTGGAGGACTAGTACAGGGCTGCCTTTGCCAGTGGGGGGAATGGCAAGATAGCTGTCGGGTTGGGTCGTTGGCATTTGTATCTCCTGAATTGCTGACTTTATCTTTTCTCTATCTATTCTGTATCTATTTCCGTATCTATTTTTGCATCTACTTCCGTTTGTTTGTTTGTTTGTTACGTAAAGACCTCCACAAGCTTTGAAGATTGGACCTTCGCCTGTGATCTAGTTTTGGGGAATCATAGGTCATGCTTTATTTGTTGCGTATAGCCGAAATTAGAGCGCGAGCAGCTTGCGTGCGTCGGCAACGGCTTCAGCCCAAGGGAGCGTAGCGCCCACGGCTACCGCAGCTTTCCATTCTGCCGGCCCTAACGCTTTGAGGGAAGGAGCGAGGAGTCGGTCATAAATTTGCTTCGAGTTAACGGTTATGGGCAACCCCGCATGTTCCCGCGCTGTGGCGGCAGCACCCATGAGATGGGCTGCAAGGTAATGCTCGCCCATGCGTGCCGCAATACCGGCAGTGGCTTCCACGATAATGGTCATGGATCCCTCGCTGCTGGAAAGCGCGCTATAGCGTTCGAGCGAACGTTGCAGATCAAATCGCGCTTGGGGAAGCTGCCCCAGTGCGATATGGGCTAAAGCTAAGTTGCGTAGACTCCAAGGCAGACCATGTGCGTGTTGGATCGCTTCAAATTCTTCATAGGCATTTTGGAAGCGGACAAGCGCGTCTTGTGCTTTGCCCTGGGCAAGTTGCGCCATGCCGATAATCAGATGCACTGCGGCGAACCCTGCACGCGATCCCTGTGCCGCCCACAACGCTTGGCATTCTTCCAGCCATGGAATGCCGCGTGCATAATCTCCCTCCTCAACCGCAGCACACCCCATTTGTTCTAGTGTGTGTGCCAAATAGCGTCTGTCTCCCAAACGGCGGTAGATTTGTAGACGCTCCTGGCTGTAGGCGCGTGTGACAGAGCTGTGCCCTTGGAGTAATGCGACTTGCCCCAACTGCGCCAGAGTCCAGGCAGTGGCTAGCAGATCGTTGGCGGCAGTCGCCTCTGCGCGTGCTTGGGTGAGGTAACGTTCTGCCTCGGCGTAGCGACCTAGCCCCGAGGCAAGAATGCCAAGTCCAGTGTTGGCGCGGGCGCGCAGTGCAAGCGGTCCACCGGGCAAGGATAGTGCTTGGGTTAGCCAATGTGTACCCTCTTGCCAACTGCCTTCCAAATACCAGAAGTGACCCAACCCGCTTGCCAATTTGAGCGTTAATTCAACATCATGAATTGCCAGCGCAAATTGGAGAGCCGCCAGCAAATTTGGATACTCTGGTCGGATCTGCTCGCGCCATTGATGGAGATTGCCCACGGTCTGTGCTGGATCAATGGCAGAGGCAAGGGTTGCAAAGTGTTGTGCGTGACGCAATTGCGTGGCAGATGTTTCGCCAGCGAGGTGTAGGGTCTCTAGGGCATATTCGCGCAGCGTTTCCAATAGGCTATAGCGAGGAGCATCCTTGATGGTTTGCATCTGGACGAGATGGCTGGCTGTCAACGCCTGAAGTCTTGTAACAAAATCGATTGTTGGTTCAGATGTTGTTGCGGGGAATTCTGTTCCCGCAACGGCATTGGCTGCCGCTAGATCAAATGTATCGTGAAAAATTCCCAGGCGGGCAAAGAGTAGTTGATCGCTCGCCGAGAGGCGGCGCACGCTCCAAGCAATTGCTTCGCGCAGCGTTTGTTGTCGGGGTGAGCGATCGCGTTGGCTGGTGGTTAGCAGTGCCAGTCGTCCTTCGCGCTCGACATCGGCCAAAAGCAAATGGGGCGATTCGGCACGCGTGAGAGCTGCCGCCAATTCAATTGCTAGCGGTATGCCATCGAGCCGCGCACAAAGTTCGGCAACGGCTGGACTATTCTCTGCGGTGAGGGCGAAGGTTGGATTGTGGGCACGGATGCGCGCAACAAAAAGCTGGATGACTTCAAATTTGTTTAATGTGGCGGGTACATTCCACGATGTGGCTGGGGGGATGGGAAGTGGCTGCACAACGAATTGGTGCTCGCCGTATACCTCTAGTGCGGTACGGCTGGTGATTAAGGCGGTGACCCCACCACAGGCGGTGAGCAAGGTGGTGAGCAGGGGGGCAGCCTCGAGTATTTGCTCAAAATTGTCGAGCAAGAGCAACAAGCGGCGGTTGCGTAGCGTAGCAGTGAGCCAATCTAGGGGTGTGCCGCGTCCATCACCGTGAATGCTCAAGGTTTGGGCAATGACCAAAGGCACTTGCTGGGCTTCTTCAACCGCAACGAGGGGTACATACCAGACGCCATCGGGGAATGCAGTACGCAATCGCTCGGCAACACGCAGTGCCAGACGACTTTTGCCAACACCTGGAGATCCCATCAGCGTGAGCAGGCGCACATCACTCGTGCGCAGGATAGCTTCAACCGCCTCTACTTCGCTGGCGCGCCCGACAAAGGAGGTGAGCGCGGCGGGCAGATTAGAAGGCCCAGGTTCGCCCATGGAGGCATTGCGTGCACGCGCCATTGCAATAAAATCTGCTCTTGTGGTGGCATCAATGTGTAGATGATCGGCCAACAATTCGGCTAGCTCTTTGGAGGGACGACGGTCTCCTTCTTCTAACTTCTTGATTGTGTCGGGTGAACAATCAACGAGTTTTGCTAGCTCGGTTCTGGTCAGATCCAAGTCGCGGCGGCGCTGCCGGAGGTAGAGGGCGAAATCAACATTCGTTATGTTCTGTGCATTTGACATACTTTTGACATACTTAGAGAGTGCACAACAAGAAACGCTGGAAAGTGCAGGATAAACCCCAGAAGTTGTACCTATTTTTGTCCCTCTATTGTACCTGTAATTTAGGTGATGTGGCTAGTCATCCGAATCAATAAGCATCACAGGGCAACACGCAGAAGCACCAATCGCTGAATCTACAAACGAAGATGCTGCTCGAAATGCCCACAGAGAACCTGTGGTGGTTTGAATGGGAAGAGGATTGCATTAGAACGTGTGGTCGAGTATGATTTGGGAAGCAACTTCAAACCCTTTGGAATCTCGAGCAACCACTTTGTTGACTGAACCACCGATCCGCGACCCATTGACTGGAGAAGAGCCTCAGTTTCTCGCCCAAGCTAATCGCTTGGCCGCGTATCGTGGGCTGCGCGTATTGTTGGTGGGCAGATGGACAACGGGTCAGGCACTGACCGGGATTCTGGCGAGTGGGCAGGACTCGTCTGCTCATCCCAATAATCCCACCTATGCTGCCAAGAACAGTGATCTCGAAAGCACCCTGACGCAGGATGGCGCAAGCGATGGCGTTGCCCAAGAGCCAGATGTGCAACTTGCAAGCTTTGAACTGGTGACGTTGACCAACCAGAAGATGGCGCTGCAAGAGATCCGCCAGCAACCGCCCAAGGTGGTGCTGGTGGAGGTGGACGATAAGCCAGATAGCCGTTTGCGCTTCTGTGAGATGATACGCTATCGTCTGCCCACTGCGCTGATCTTTGCTGTGGGGGTGACAGAACCCAAGAGCACCTTTGTTTTTGATGGCGTGCTTTCGCTACCCTTGCGTGCCGATGAGGTGTGGGCGGCACTGCAAAGTGTGCAAGAGGAAACGATTGATTATCTGTTGCAACGAGGGCCAATTCGTCTCAATGTGGCAACGCGCACGGTAATAGGTGTTAATGGTCAACGGCACATGACGCCCAAGCAATGTGCGCTCTTGCAATTTCTGATGCTGCGCGCCAATCAGGTGGTCTCTCGCAGCGAGATTATGGAGAGCATTTGGGAGACCAACTATCTTGAGGATACGCGCACGCTGGATGTGCATATCCGCTGGTTGCGCGAGTGCATTGAACCTGACCCTTCCACGCCTATCTATCTGCTGACGGAACGGGGCAAAGGCTATTATCTGAGTCTGCCTACGTAGAAAAGTACCGATTTTTGAAGTGCAATTCATCCCAAAATCAATTTTGTCACCCTGCTCACGTAGTGGAGCGTAGCTCGCCGGAGCGAAGGGTCTCTCCCCTCTCTGCTTCTACTGATACATACAGGCCGAGAGAGATTCCTCGCTTTGCTCGGAATGACATGTTTGAGATGACTTTTAAAAAACGGTAACGCTAGGGTGAATCTCCTAGCGTTACCGTTTTTTTGTAG
>JBBQIG010000203.1:0-8097 GCA_038324715.1 Anaerolineae bacterium
CTCCTGTCACCGTGATTGATGGCTATCTGCCCATTGGCTCCATTCACGATCCGTTGGGCAAAAGTGGCTTGGCGAGCTTTGTTGCCAGCATGCTCAACCGCGGCAGCACCAACTATGATTTTGATACCTTCAACAACAGCATCGAAAGTGTTGGGGCAAGCATGGCAGCGGGGGCAGATGACCATTTCACCAACGTCGGTGCCACCAGCCTCAGCGAAGACTTCCCCAATATGCTCCAAATCTTGTCAGACATTCTTCGCCGTCCCACCTTCCCATTGCAGCACATTCAGCGCCTGCGCGGCCAGAAGTTAGTGCAAATCCAAGAGCGCGACGAGGATACGCAGGAAGTGGCATCCATGCGCTTCTATGAAATGCTCTACCCTGAGCATCCATATGGTCGCTCTACGGCTGGCTATACCGACACCGTGGCGAGTATTGAACGCAATGATCTACTGGAATTCCACGCCGCTCATTACAGCCCACAAGGGGCAATCATGGTGGTGGTGGGTGATGTGGAGACCAACGCCGTCATTGACCTCATTTACCAACAGTTAGGTAGTTGGCAAGGCCCACCACCCGATCAGAGCGTGCCGCCCATCCCTGTGCTAGACAGCGTGCGCCGCCAAGACAGTGTGCTCCCCGGCAAAGTCCAGTCTGACATCATGGTGGGCAATACAGCAGTCCCTCGTAATCATCCCGATTACTTTGCCGTGCGTGTTGCCAACACCATCTTGGGACGCTTTGGCATGATGGGTCGCTTGGGTGAAAATGTGCGTGAGGAGCAAGGGCTTGCATACTATGTCTACAGCAGCCAGGATACAGGCCCCAATACAGGTATCTGGTATGCCGCCGCAGGGGTCAATCCAGCCAATGTGGAACAGGCGACTATTTCCATACAAGAAGAGTTTGCGCTCATGGCTGCCGAGCCAGTCAGTGATGAAGAATTGGCAGACACCCAGGCATACCTGACCGGCGTGCTGCCGCTGCAACTGGAGACCAACGATGGCGTTGCTTCCACGCTACTCAGCATGGAATGGAATGGCTTGGGGTTAGATTATCTCTACCGCTACAATGATTTAGTACGTGCCATTACCACCGCAGATGTGCAACGTGTGGCACAAAGTTACCTGCGCCCTGATGCTTACGTCTTATCAACCGCAGGCCCAGCATCGGAGTAGCCGGCTCACTCTCTCCTTTTGCAACTTACATGCGGTGCAGGTCACACAGACAAGTTACACAGACAAGTTACATAGATCGGTAGGAGCGGCAATCCATGCTCTACTCTGGCGTAGATCTCGTTGAAATTAGCCGCATTATAGCGGCTATCGATCGCCATCAAGAGCGCTTTCTCACGCGCGTCTATAGCACAGGCGAAATTGACCAATGCCATGCTCGCAATGAATCCCTCGCCGCGCGCTTTGCTGCCAAAGAGGCCACAGCCAAAGCCCTGGGTACGGGTATCTGGCGACATGGAATCGGCTGGACAGATATTGAAGTGGTACGCATGGAAGGGGGTGCGCCCTTGCTCCGTCTCCACAATGCAGCCCTAGCGCGCGCAAATCTCCTTGGCTGGACTTCTTGGACAGTCAGCCTCTCGCACGACCGCGACCACGCCATTGCCTTCGTAGTCGCCATGAGCGATCCCACATCCCACCCAAGCACCAGACAGAACGCCCAACTTCTCCAAAGCTAAAAATCAACGAATACTCTCTAGGCTGAACGCTTCCTTGGAGCTCCCAGCTCCGAGGAAGCTCAAACCACACCTCGACTCTCCATCACCCGCCGCATCGCCTGAATATGCTCCGGCATAGTCCCACAGCACCCCCCCACCAATCGCGCCCCCAACTCTAAAAACTGCGGAAGATACGCGGCAAATTCTTCGGGATCAGTAGGATAATGAAACTGCCCTGCAATCCGTTCAGGCAGACCTGCATTGGGCATGGCACAAAAAGCCCCGTCGGGCGCAGCCTTCTGCATCGTTCGCAACGTCTCCACCATCTGCGTCGGGCCAACCGAACAATTCGCCCCCACCACATCGACACCCAGCGCAAAAAGTCGCGCCGTCACCGTCCCCGCATCCTGCCCCGCCAAGGTCAGCCCCTCGCTCGAATAGCTCATGCAAGCAACCAGCGGCAGATCACACAGAGACTTTGCCGTTAGCACCGCAACTTCCAACTCCCTCAGATCGCTAAAGGTCTCAAAAAGCAGAAGCTCCGCACCCGCCTCTGCCAATGCGCTAATCTGCTCGTTGAATGCTTCGGCAACCACCGCCGCCTCTGCCGCATCATGCCACGCAACCTGCTTGCCCACAGGCCCTACGTTACCCGCAACAAAAAAGGCTTGCCCTGTTGCCTGACGCAGATCACGCACCAAGCGCACCGCTTTGAAGTTGAACTCGCGCACCTTCGCTTCCAGCCCATGGTGCGCCAGCCGCAACCGGTTTGCACCAAAGGTATGCGACGTAATCAGATCGGCACCCGCAGTGGCATACACTTGATGAATCCCTGCCACCCAACCAGGTCGATCCACCACCAACTGCTCCAAACAACGCTCAGGCGAAGCCCCCAGCGCATAGAGCAGCGTACCCATCGCCCCATCGACCAAGAGCGGTGCATCATGCAACCTTTGCAGAAAAGCGTTCATTGGTTTCCCTCTCCATTTGGTCCCATTCAGCCATATTCAGGCTCATTTCTGTTGCAGGGAGACCACTTTGTACCATTATATGCACTTTTGCGGTAAAATCGTCATGCCCCTCTGAGGGCTTGTTTGTTATGGAAGCATTGTTGAAGAAAGTATCTTCCTCACCATGAGTGTTTCGCTTGCGCCCTTTTCGCCGGAGCCAGTCAACCACGATATAGCGAGCCGTGTTCGTCGTGTCGTTGGCAGTGATCTAACCATCAAGTCGGTAGAAGTCCCGCGCGACCAGCGTCTGGGAATTCTGGTGTTGCGGGGACGGCTCACCACCCCCAGCCATGAAGCCTTTAGTCGCTGGATAGCAGAGTTGCGGCCTATGGGCTATACCCCCATGCTGCGCCCTGACCCAGAGGGTGGAGATGAAACCGTGGCACTCTTTGTGATTGAGGGAGTGCCTGCCCAAACGCCAGGGCGTCCAGGGGTTAACCTAATCCTCTTCCTGCTGACCGTCATGAGCACGCTCTTCGTAGGCTCGCTTTATGGGGGTGATCTCAATGGCGTCTCTGAGATTAGTGATCTCTTTTTGCCCCAAAACATCATCCAGGGGTGGCCTTTTTCGATAACACTCCTGGGGATTCTGGTTGCCCATGAGTTCGGCCACTACTTTGCTGCGCGCTATCACAAAGTGGCGGTAACGCTACCTTTCTTCATTCCACTACCCATCGGCTTTGGCACCTTGGGTGCATTTATCCGGCTCAAAGAACCTGTACCCGACCGCCGCAAGCTTTTTGACATTGGTGTTGCGGGCCCCCTCGCTGGCCTAGTTTTAGCAGTACCGTTGCTCTTTCTAGGGCTTTCGACCAGCCCCGTAGACATCCCACCCCAGGATGTCACCATTCAGCTAGAAGGCAATAGCATCCTCTACTACTTTGCTAAGATTGCCGTTTTTGGCCAAGCCTTGCCCAACCCAGTTACGGGTGAAGATGTCTTTATGAATCAAGTCACCTTTGCAGCGTGGATTGGGCTACTGGTCACAGCCTTGAATTTGCTCCCCGTAAGTCAATTGGACGGTGGGCATACAGTCTATGCACTCTTTGGCCGCGCGGCACGCTATGCTAACTGGGTAACACTCGTCGTCATGGGCTTGATCGCAGTGGCTGGCATCGCCCAAGTGCAGGCACTATGGCCTGTGCTGGGCAACTTCGGTTATTCTGGATGGTGGCTTTGGTTGGGCTTGATACTCTTTGTTCTAGGCCCCCACCACCCTCCTGCGCTCGATGACGTCACAGAGTTAGACTCACGGCGCAGGCTCGTTGGATACTTTGTCATTCTCTGTTTTATCTTGACCTTTGTCCCAACGCCCTTCCGTATCTTGTAATAGAATCCCGTAGTACCTGTCTTACAGGATTTACGCACTTAAATAATACTGAGGAATACCCCTTCCTTGGAGCTTCAAGCTCCGAGGAAGGTCATGACAACCAGACACACCGCGTAGATCCAACCCTAAAAAAAGCAAACGATTTTAGTAGTCGAAAGAGAACGTTATGTCAAACGCCCTGACGATGCAAGAAGTAATCATGCGTCTCCACGAATATTGGGCCGCACAAGGCTGTCTAATTTGGACTCCCTACAGCGAGAAGGTTGGCGCAGGTACCATGAACCCGGCAACCGTTTTGCGCGTCTTGGGACCAGAGCCGTGGAAGGTTGCCTATGTTGAGCCATCCTTCCGTGCTGATGATGGTCGCTATGGCGAAAACCCCAACCGTATGCAGATGCACAATCAGTACCAGGTCATCCTCAAGCCCGATCCAGGCAACCCGCAGGAACTCTACCTCGGTAGCCTTAAAGCGATTGGGCTAGACCCCACGCGCCACGACATCCGCTTTGTCGAGGACAATTGGGAATCACCCGCGCTAGGCGCATGGGGCTTGGGCTGGGAGGTCTGGCTGGATGGGCAGGAGATTGCCCAATTCACCTATTTCCAACAAGCAGGGGGCATGGCATTAGAGCCAGTCAGTGTCGAGATCACCTATGGTCTTGACCGCCTCGTCATGTACCTGCAAAACAAGCGCGAAGTATGGGCTGTGCAAGTGGACGATTCGCACGTCTATGCTGACATTTACCGCACACCCGAAATTGAGCATAGCATTTACAACTTTGAGCTAGCCGACGTAGACCGGCTCAAGCAATTGTTCGACATCTACCGTGCTGAGGCGGAAGCGTGCATCAAGCGCGGCTTGGTCGTCCCCGCCCATGACTATGTGTTACGTCAGAGTCATACCTTTAACCTGCTCGACGCGCGCGGGGCAATCGGTGTCACCGAGCGCGCCAAATTCTTTGCCACCATGCGTAATCAGGCGCGCTCGATTGCCGAACTCTATGTCAAACAGCGCGAACGCGAAGAATACCCCTGGCTGACCAATGGTCATGCAGATGGGGATGCACAAACTCAGGCCAATACGCCTGCGTCAACCTTGACGCCCGATGCGCAAGCCGTTGTGAGTGCGCCCCAAGATTTTCTCTTGGAATTAGGCTCCGAAGAATTGCCACCCCAAGATGTGGTTGATGGCATTGCGCAAATTGAAGAAAAGCTGCGTAACCTACTCAGTAGTTATCAACTGGATTACACCAACTTGCGCGTCACCGGCACCACGCGACGCCTTGTTGCCTATGTAACAGCTCTTGCGCCCAAGCAGAACGACGAAGTGGTGGAAAAACGCGGCCCAGCACTGGATAGAGCCTATGACAGCCTCGGGACGCTCACCAAAGCTGCCGAAGGCTTTGCACGCGGACAAGGCATTGATTCCAGCCAGCTCGTGCAGCGCGAAGGCTATGTCTACGCCATCAAGTCCGTGATTGGTCAGCCCACGCTGCAAGTGCTACCCACCCTCCTGCGCGACTTAATGGACAGTTTGCGCTGGGGCAAGACCATGCGCTGGAACAGCAGTGGCATTGGCTACCCTCGCCCTCTGCGCTGGATTGTTGCGCTCTATGGCGAACATCCTGTCACCTTCACCTGGGCTAATGTCACCAGCGGCAAAGTCAGCCGCGGCCCCCGCTTTGCCGACGCTGCCGCGAAGCTACCCGCGGGCGAATTTACAACCTTTGAAGTTGCCAACGCTGCATCCTACTTTGATGCCGTTGCAGCCCAAGGGGTTGTGGTGGATCGCACCGAACGGCGTGCCATCGTGCAACGTCTGGTCAAAGAAACCGCAGCGCAAGTCAATGGGCAAACGCCAGATGATGAAGCGCTCCTGGACGAAGTAACTGATCTGATTGAAGCGCCTCAAGCACTCTTGGGCAGCTTCGACGAACGTTCTTTGGAATTGCCCATGCCGGTGCTGGTGAGCGTGATGAAGAAACATCAGCGCTACTTCCATCTCCTCAGAGATGGCAAGTTGCTGCCCAATTTTGTCACCATCGCCAACGCCACCAACTTAGCCCATCCCGAAGTCGTGATTGCAGGTAATGAAGGCGTGATTCGCGCCCGCTATGCCGATGCAGCCTTCTTCTATCGCCAAGACACAGGCCGCGATCTTGAGAGCTTCACAGCACGCCTCGGCACGCTTACCTTCCACGAAAAACTCGGCTCCATGCTCGACAAAGTTGCACGTTTGGAGCAACTTGCGCCCCAAATTGCGACCATGCTAGGCGCAAGTGGTGACGAAATCAGCACCGTCAAGCGTGCAGCATCACTCTCCAAATCCGACCTTGTGACAAACATGGTCGTGGAGATGACCAGCCTCCAAGGCATTATGGGGGAAATCTATGCACGCGCCAATGGTGAATCACCCGCCGTTGCCCAGGCCATTCGCGAACATTACTTACCCCGCGCCGCGGGCGATGCCAACCCAGCCTCGTTGCCCGGTCTAGCCTTGAGCTTAGCCGACAAGCTAGATAGCCTTGCCGGTCTATTCGCGGTGGGCGCAATTCCAACCGGCAGCGCCGACCCCTATGGCTTGCGCCGTGCCGCCCTGGGCATTGTCAACAACCTCCTGGCAAACAACACCTCGTTTAGCATTCATCAGGGGTTGACCACCGCCGCCGCACTCCAGCCTGTGCCCGTCACTGCCGAAGCCATCAATGAAACTGCTACCTTTGTGGCGCGCCGCTTGCAGGGTGTGCTGCTGGAGCAGGGCTTTAGCCATGATGTTGTAGAAGCAGTCTTGGCAGTGCGTGGCGACAACCCTGTTGCCGCCCAAGCCGCCGCTCGTGCGCTGCAAACGCTGGTCGCCTCCAACGGCTGGGAGAGTACCTTCACTGCCTACGCCCGTAGCGCCCGCATCACCCGCACCCTGGGCGAACAGCTTACGCTCAATCCCGAGGTCTATCAAGAACAGGTGGAGCGCGATCTACACGCTGCCTACGATGCAGCCGCAGCCGCATTGCGCAACGCGCAAGAGCCAGCCACAGTTCTGGGCGACGAGTTGCACAAGCTCACCCCCAGCATCAATGCCTACTTCGAAAAGGTACTGGTGAACGCGGACGATCCAACCCTGCGCCAAGCACGTTTGGCACTCGTCCAGCACATCGCCACACTCCCCGCCTCCGTAGCCGACCTAAGCAGACTACAAGGCTTCTAACCGCTAGACCCAACGCTTCCTTGGAGCGGGGAACTCCCTGGGCCGCTCCGAGGAAGCTTAGCCCATCTCTCACCATCACAAACTCAATGACAAAGCCCAGCACCAATCAACCGCTGGGCTTTGGCGTTTTCACCACCTCTCCCACCCTTTCCCCACTACCGCCCATCTACCTCTATCCATTCACAGAACCTATACATAACTATAGACACATCTCACAAATCATGGGAGATAGCTTCCACAGATCGAGTTCTATAGACGCGTAAATTCCTCACAAGTAAGATAAGTTTTCCTCCACAAACGACTTCAGGAAAACTACCCAACGAAATTTCCAAACGTGAACATGATACAGGGTATAGACAGCGAGGTTACATATGCCCCCTTCTCTCTCCACAAATGGCGCACCACCCCAGACAGCCTCTGGGCAGATGCTGATTACCCTCACGGTGAACGGCATTGAACACGCACTGGCAGTAGAAGCGCGACGCACCTTGCTTGATGCGCTGCGTCACGACCTGCACCTGACGGGCACAAAAAAAGTTTGTGATATGGGTGATTGTGGCGCATGTACAGTCCTGGTCGAAGGCACCGCCCAATATTCTAGTCTACTTCTGGCAGTGGATTGCCAAGACCGTGCCATCACCACCATTGAAGGTTTAACCGATGGGGATGAGCTAGACCCCATTCAGCAAGCCTTTATTGAAGCTGATGCATTCCAGTGTGGCTTCTGCACATCCGGTCAGATCATGAGCTTGAAAGGGCTTTTAAGCAGCACCCTTGGCCCCACCGACGAGCAAATTCTGCGCGCAGTAACTGGCAACCTCTGCCGCTGTGGCACCTATCACAACATTCTTGCTGCAGGTCGCCTAGCCGCAGATCGCCA
>JBBQIG010000204.1:0-8088 GCA_038324715.1 Anaerolineae bacterium
AGAAGGGAGGTACATAAGCACTGGCACAATCTTGGGTAAAAAGAGGTGGATCGACGCGGTCAATTTGTCGCTCCACCTGAACATGACGCACTTGACGTCAGAGCATGATTACCCTAACACATTGCCACGCATCTCCATCGGCAACAGGAAGACCCACACGGAAAGCAGACCCACGATCAGCAAAATCAACGCCCAGGGCAAAAACTCGCGCAGCGCAGCGCTGCGATTCTTGTGGACTTTCGTGGATGCACGCCACGCCACCAGCAGCGCGCCACCGATCCCCGCTGCCATCGCCAACACCTGAATGGTTTGCACTCCCAACAGCGGCGGAACCCATGCCCCACCCAATGCTAGATTCGGATTCCCTAACAGCGGCAACCCCACCACATCAGCAAAGAAAGTCTGCAAAGCAGGAATAATCGTCAACGGGCCAAGCAGCAAGTGAAAAAGATAGTGGCTCCCCCAAATGCCAAACCCCAGCGGCACAAAGGCATACGCATAGCGCATGATCAGCCGCTTCAGCCGTTGTGTACGATTTCCTGCCACAGTGCGCTTGTTCAACCAAGCTGCACCATAGACCAGTGCCAACGGCAACAGCACGGCACCCGTGAGAAAAACCAGTCCCAGTACAATGACCTCACGGTCAGTGTTGAGCGCAACCGCCAACCACTGTTCCAATTCATAGACAGGTGGCGTCATCGCAAAAGCATTCACCAACCCCACGCACGCTGCAATTACCGCCAACAGCGCCAAGTCCAGCCGGTTGGGCCAACTCTGACGGAAAAGTTCATCTCCTGGCGGACGAGTGACCAGCGCCACATTGTCGTGCGGACAAGCTTTGGCACAGTCCAGACAGAGGGTGCAATCCAGATTGCTCTGCATCTGGGGGACATATAACTCAAGCTGGCAGCCCTGTTGAATCAGCTTATCTTGAGCATCCCAGTGCCCGTTAATACAATCATGCCCCACACAGCTATTACAGACATCCATGCTGCGGTTGGTAATTTGCAGCGGGCTAACCGTGCTGTAAAGAAAGTTAAAGGTTCCCAACGGACAGACATACATGCAAAAGCTATCACGCGTAAAGACCATCTCTAGCACAAATGCCGTGAGGAAATAGGCAATGATCACCCAAGCCGTTAGCCACGGGCTTGACCAAAGATCATACAATTCATAGAGAAAGAGGATGCCCAACAAGCCAGCCAGCGCCAACCATTTATTGCGAAAGATGCGCGGCCAACGCTGTGTCGGTCTCCCAATCCAGCGCGCCAACTTACGCGGCAGAATGAAAGGACACCCCGCACAGAAAAGATTGCCTGCCAAAAGCAATGCCAGCACAATAAAGCCTCGGTAATGCACCCATGCACCCACCGTTGCCGTATTCCGTGCGGCCAGTTGCGTCCCCAACAGCCCATCCACCACCATAATCGCCGCCAACGCAAAAAGCACGGTCTGCACCAGCGTGCGGCTGTGCTTCCAAAGCAAAAAGTGACTCAGCCCTGGTACTGCTAACAGATCAAAGCGCCGTCCCGACTTCGGACGTGCCGATGTTTGCAAAGATGTTGCCATTCAATACCCTCTACTTACCAGAAATTCGCTACAATCAGATGTGGCTTTGGGTCACTACTTACCAGCAAAACGTTGCACAAGTGCCCATGCAGCCGCTTATTTTCGCCTCATGCCTTTTTTGGCATTCGATATAGTTCCTATGACTTCTTACAACAGTACCTGGCGTCCCATTCGTCCAAATCGTGCTATTCTTACCCATCTACGTGTTCCATGCACTATGCAGATGGGTGTTGTACCTCTTTTTAATAGAGACGGTTTTTAACCATTTTAAGATACATTTGTACTTGCAACCTGAATTCTGTATGAAGAACTATCTCTCCTAGCGGATTGGCTGCAGAAGTGGCAAAAAAGGCTTTTACAAAAAAGCTTTTTGACGTTCGCTCAACTTCTAGGAATAATTCACGGGTTACAATTCGTGTACCCCCGATTAGCAGATCTCACCGTATCAAGAAAGATTCAGGATTAAGATTCATGAAACTCAGGATTAAGATTCATGAAACTACGAAATCCTATCGTTGCTTCTGTCGCCCTCTTTGCACTTCTCCTGTTAGCCGCCTGCCAACCAGTACAAAGCCCCGGAACAACAGCGAGCGTCCCTTGTAACCAAGCCGAAATTACCGAGGTGGATGGCACGCCCGACCTAAACGGCTGTGTGCTTCGTATTGCCGTTGAAAATGCCTACCAACCCTTTAACTATATCGACACCGAAACGGGTGAAGCGGTCGGATATGACTATGACATCTTCAACGAGATCTGCGCCCGCATCAACTGCCAACCCGAATTCACGGAAACCAGTTGGGATGCAATGGTGGCGGTCATGGGTGGAGAAGGCAGTTTCGACACCTTTGATGTCGGTGCTGACGGCATTACCATCACTGAAGAACGCGGCGAGCGTGTAGATTTCTCAAACCCCTACATTACCTCCGCCCAGGTCTTGTTGGTTGGTATTGACGAAGATCGCTTTACCGAGCCAGCAGAGCTTGCAGCCGACGCCGACCTGCGCGTCGGGACACAACTGGGTACGACAAATTATGACGCCGCTGTCGCCTTGGTTGGCGAAGACCGCGTTATTGCCTATGACCAATTTGGCACGGCAGTACAGGCGCTAATCAACGGCGATGTCGATGCTGTGATGATCGACAATGTGTCGGGCATCGGCTATGTCGGTGTCAACAGTAACAGGCTCAAGATCACAGGGGAAGCCGTTCAAAGCGAAGAGCTGGGCTTTATCTTTGGCAAGGGCAGCCCACTGGTAGCCCCAATCAATTGGGCACTAGAAGATATCACAGCAGATGGCACGCTTGATACTCTCTACCAAGAATGGTTCGCACCTGAATCTGAGTAACAGGTTTCAGCCTCTATAATCACCCGGTCCATAACCACCTAGTGTCCTGTCAGCCATCATGTGATAGAAAAAGTTTCGGATATAAAGCGTTTTTTCATAGAGAAATGCCGGTCCGAGTACCGGTTTATTTCCATCATTTCATCCATGACAGGACACTAGTATTGATAACCCTAAAGGGTAAATCACCCTCTAGGGTCATCATCTTTCAGAGCGAACCTCATTCACTTATCTATGTCACCTGTATCTACGAAGTCACCTGTATCTACAAATTTACCGTCAAAGCATAGTCAAGCCCAAACCATACCCACTCGTTCACGCATCTTTGGGTTTGGTGATAGCCTTGCAGACCTACCCTGGTGGCTATTCATTGCCATCCTTGCCGCCCTCTACATGATCTTCTTGATCATGACCGATGAAGTGACACGCAAGACCTTTTGGTTTATCTCAGGCCAAACACCCGAAGCACTGAGCGCAGGGCGAATCCTCTTCAAGGGCATTACCGTCACCCTCACCGTAGCCATCGGGGCCTATCTACTTGCGGTGACGATTGGCTTGACCTTTGGCCTCATGCGCTCATCATCCAATCGCTTTTTCTACAATCTTGCCTCACTCTACGTGGAATTAACGCGTGGCATTCCGATGTTGGTGCTGCTGCTCTATATCGCCTTTGCCTTGACGCCTCTGGTGGTTGATTTTCTCAGTTCGCTGGGTTTGCCAATTACCACGCGCGATGTGCCTGGCGAGGTGCGCGCCATGATTGCGTTAGCGATTGGCTATGGGGCTTTTTCAGCAGAAATCTTCCGCGGCGGCATTCAGTCTGTGGAGCATGGGCAATATGAAGCCGCCAATGCGTTGGGGATGGGCTACTTTTCCACCATGCGCTACATCGTTTTGCCCAAGGCAGTTCGTCGCGTCCTCCCTGCCTTGGGCAATGACTTTATCTCGATGGTGAAGGACTCTTCACTTGTCGCCATTCTGGGCATCCAAGACCTAACCCAGTTAACGCGCCTCTATTACAGCGGCAACTTCCTCTACATGCAGTCGCTCACCATGTTAGCCTTCATCTATCTGCTGCTCGTGGTAACACT
Source organism: Anaerolineae bacterium (assembly GCA_038324715.1). GTDB lineage: Bacteria > Chloroflexota > Anaerolineae > Caldilineales > Caldilineaceae > QEUY01. The sequence continues at coordinate 4,003 of JBBQIG010000204.1, forward strand.
CACGCGCTTGGTGCGGCTGATGGAAGCACGTTTGCAGCGTGCCTATGCACGATAGTAAAGGGTAGTGGTATTAGCAAGTAGAAATCGCTTGGGCTACCTGAGCTATGTTACATAAACAGCGCCTAAAGCGCGTGCAACTTCATCCAAAGCGCTTTGTTCCGCCACGTCTACGTTATTCTCAGCATCCCCCGCAGAAAAACTCATAGCCCCCTCTTCGCTGCTCTCTGTTGCCACCTGGCGACAGACCGTGAGGATGCTCGTCTTAACAATCGCCGCATCTTCGGGGGAGACATTGGTATCAAGCCACTCTGCCGCCTGTGCACAGCGATTGAGCGCGGCCATCTTAACGTCATTGACCTGGTTCTGTTTGGGAACTTCATCATAAAGCTTGGCATAATCGGTAATCTGCCGGCGTGTCTCAGCATTCAACAACCTTTGCACGTAGACGTTCTCAGGGTGCTCAAGCGCAACTTCCTCCAGTCCTGAAATTAATGTATCAAACTCTTGGCGTGTGCCACTGCGACCGCTATGCCTCACAATCGCCACCATGGTTCCTGCCAATGCCGCAGCCTGGGCAAGGAGTCCATCATCATCGGCCTCTGGTTCTGTTCCTGCGTTGAATCCTGTTACCATAGCGTTCCTCGTTATCAGGTTGTGCTGTAAAAGCGTAATTTGAATGGTATGTAATTACGCCAAGATTGACACAGATCCAGCGAATGACGACGTGAGGGCGCTTCCTATCTGGTGAAGCACTACAGGCCGATCAGACCCCAAGCGCCATCCAAACAACGCTGCAAGAGCACCGCAGAAGCAAAGGTCAGGTTCCTTAATGGCAACCTGACCTCTCAGTACATAACCATCTTTACTGCCCTGCCTTACGCTGGGACTCTCTTCTGAAGGCCTACTCTGATCGCTGCTCACCTGTACGCATCCGCCCACTGCCATCATAAATAACTACAAACCCGTTGCAAATCCAGATTTCCATCATCAGTTTGTTTCTCCTTACGCTTTAAGTAGAAGCATCCCACAAATGTACACGCGCCCACGCCCGCCGATTGTCCAAAAATTGTAGTCGAAGAGTTCCTGCCAGACGCCGACATCCATGATACAATCCAAGTTCCCATTGGCAGCGAAGATTTTAAATTGCCTGTTTTTGCGAGAGATCAAGAGGTTTAGCAGACGAACTTACAATCAGCGCGCACAACTGTTCGCGCCCATCAACTATATCACCTCCCAATTTCATTTTCAAGCACAGATCTAGCCTTGTTCGGCTCCGTGTCGAACCAATCTTCACGAAGGAAAACTAATGAAGATCACCGCAATCAAGACCTTTATTGTCGATGGTGGCTTTCGCCCCTGGACATTTGTCAAAATCGAAACCAGCGAACCGGGACTTGTCGGCTGGGGCGACTGCACAGATTGGGGTTCACCTGGGCCTGTGGCAGCCACGGTGGAGCGCTATTCTGAGTGGGTTATAGGCCGCGACCCTATGCAAGCCGAAGCAATCTGGTGGGATCTCACGGCGGCATCCATGCGCCACGTCGGTGGCATTGCCTGGAAAGCGATGTCGGGCATCGACTCGGCGCTGTGGGATATTCGCGGCAAGGTACTTAATGCTCCCGTCTGGCAGTTGCTTGGCGGCAAGATGCGCGATGAGATGCGTCTCTACTGGTCACATTGTGGCTCCGTCCGCGCCCGCTATGCCGATAAAATTAACGTGCCGTGGGTCAAGACCAGTGATGATCTACGCGCGCTCTGTGCCGAGGTGCGCGAACGTGGCTATACGGCCATCAAAACCAACCTGATCACTCTAGAGGATCATCCCGAAACGCAGCCTCTGCTCAACCGCATGAACAACCACGCTGGGGATTGCCCCCCTGCCGTGATTCGCAACGCGGAGTTGGTGGTGGGAATCTTCCGTGAGGAACTTGGGCCCGATGTGGGCATTGCGTTGGATGTGGCGTTTACCTTCAAGTTAGGTGGGGCAATTCAACTGGCACGCGCGCTAGAGCCTTATAAACTGATGTGGCTCGAAACTGAAACCCTTGACCCACAAGCCTTACGCATGATCCGTGAAGCCACCGACACCCCCATCTGCACAGGCGAAAGTCTCTTTGGCACCCACGGCTACAAGCCTTTCCTAGAGCTACATGCGCAAGATGTGATCATGCCCGATTTTGCCTGGAATGGCATCACCATGGGCAAAAAGCTCTGTGACTATGCCCATGCCTATGACACGCTGGTGGCTCCCCACAACTGCCACAGCCCCATCAATACCCTCGTCTCAGCCGCCATTTGCGCCACCATTCCCAACTTCTTTATTCAAGAGTTGGATGTGGACGATGCGCCCTGGCGCGATGAAATCATGACTCATCCTCTAGAGATTCGCAACGGTCACTTACAATTGAGCAACCGCCCTGGTCTTGGCTCCGACCTCATCGAGGCAGAATTACTGAAGCATCCAGCCGGAAGCTATCCGGGGATCCGCTAAACAAAAACGCTCTCCTGTTAGAATCTAGCAGGAGAGCAGTGTAAACTGGTTGTATTTTCTTATCACAACTTTGGGTGAAGACCTTCCTCGGAGCTTAAAGCTCCGAGGAAGGTTTATGTCAAGCGGTTATTTTACGACGTAATGAATCCAACCAAACCCAAATTACTCAGCCAGTGTCGCGACAACGGTATTCACAACGTGCCTCATGAGGCTAGGATAATCGGGCGCAGGGCCATCTGCCTCACTTAGTGAGCTGGTGTAAAGCGGTACAATTTCAATTCCCAAATCGTTTGCCAGTTGTTCCACCACGCTGCTATCCGCACTTGCACCGACAAAAATTTCCTCAATATCATTGGCGACAATCAAATCTTGCAGAGCAGCCAACTCTTGCGCAGAGGGAGAAGAGAGGGTGCTGACAGTTGGCAGAACCACTCCGACAACCTCAAAGCCATAATCTTCAGCGAAATAGCCGAATTCTTGATGGTCAGTCACTAACTTGCGGCGTTCTTCAGGCAGCACATCGATCTGGGCACGCAGTTCATCGTTCAAGGCCGTTAGTTCATCGCGATAGGTACCTGCGTTGGTAAAATAGCTATCCACATTGGCTGCATCCAACATGGCAAGCGTTGCCGCAATATTGTCTACCCAGATCAACACGTTTGTCACACTCAACCACGTATGCGGGTCTGTGCCCTCGGCGTTTTCTCCGCCTGGTTCAACTGTCTCTGGCTCCTCACCCTCGGCAACCGGCTCATTATAGACCAGCGGCGCAATTCCAGCATTCACACTCACCACAGGCACTGGATTTTCCAGCGCCGTTAAGGCTGGCATCAGCGATTCTTCCAATCCCAAGCCATTGATGAGGATCAAGTGAGCGTCATTGAGTGTACGCAAATCCTCGGGTGTGGCTGTATAGCTATGAGGATCAACCCCAGTGGGCATAAGCGTCGTCACCTCAATGGCGTCACCCCCAATTCGGCGCACCACATCAGCGATCAGGCTTGTGGTGGCGACCACACGCAGCTTTTCACCTTCCGCGAGCGTCAAGGGTTCCATTTGAGGCAGCACTTCTGCCGCGCCGGGGTCAGCCAGTTCGGGTTCAGCCTTTTCGCTTGCGGTTGCTACGGCTGGCGCAGCCTCACCACTCGTTCCAGATGCAGAGCCACCCCCATCACAAGCTGCTAACATGAGTAGCAGGATAGGCAGCAGAAGTAGCCAACGACCGCGTACGGTTCTATACCAGGCAGCGCTGCTTAAAATTTGAGATTGGGTACAGGTTGGTACAAGATTCATCTTTGCCTCATCTTTGAGTATTTGAGAGAGTGGCGTAAGGCTCTATGCTATATCATCTGCCACAGAGGGGTAAGTAAGATCAGAAACGATCCTTGTTGCGCAACTCTCGACTGGTCTCAGTCTAGTACCTCTGCTAGATCGTCCACGAAACCAGCTTACTTAGGCGAATCACGGGAATAAATGATCCAGTCAGGGATGTGATAAGATACTGTGCATGATCGAAATGACACCTGAGATAATCACAACATATATTGAGACAGCAAAGGCACTCAAAGGCAGTGACCGACGCATATTTATGGCAC